>NZ_JAMXSG010000136.1:0-14998 GCF_024124365.1 Pseudonocardia sp. McavD-2-B | reverse complement strand
GGAGATCTCGGCGTCCGGTGCGGCGGCGAGGTTCAGGGCCTCCGCCCGGTCGAGGAGCGGCTCGTCGTCGGGACCGGGCCGGGCGCGGCCCGCCGGGGTGCCGCCGGGACCGGCGAAGGCCCGGGCGAGGTCACCGGCGAGACCGGGGTCCCGGTCCCTGTCGCGGCGGGCACCCGGTGCCTGCTCCGCGCGTCCACCGGCCGGGTCCCCGACCGATGCACCCGGACGGTGTCCCGCCCGCGATTCCTGCTCCGACACGCCCGCCTCCGTTCCGTTCGGCAGCTCCGTGGGGAACAACGAGCCACCGTGCCGGGCGATCCGGGCGGGTAGACCGATCGAGCCACCCGACACAGCGAGTGACGGGACCGTTCGGCCCAACGTCGTTGCTCTGCCCGTCACTCACGGGTGGTGACAGGTAGTCGCCGGAGGGTGAAGGGTGTGACGTGCTCGGCGAGCGGTGGCAACCGATCCGACCGTGTGTGTCCGACCGCTCACAGCGCGCCGTGCCGTTCGGCGCAGACCCCGATTGCACACGTTTCGTAATCGGGGTTATGGACGGTCGTCAGTCTGCGGTCACGCCGGCGTCGCCCGCGGCGCGGGCCACCGCCGCGGCGACGGCCGGTGCCACCCGCGGGTCGAACGGGCCGGGCACGATCTTCTGCGGGGACAGCTCGTCGGCGACGACGTCGGCGATGGCGCGGGCCGCCGCGACCTTCATGTCGTCGGTGATGCGGCGGGCGTGCGCGTCCAGTGCGCCGCGGAAGATCCCCGGGAAGGCCAGCACGTTGTTGATCTGGTTCGGGAAGTCGCTGCGACCGGTCGCGACGATCGCGGCGTGCCGGGCCGCGACGTCCGGGTGCACCTCGGGGTCGGGGTTGGACAGCGCGAAGACCATGCACTCCGGGGCCATCGTGGCCAGCAGGTCCTCGGGCAGCGTGGCGCTGGAGAGCCCGACGAACACGTCCGCGCCGGCCAGGGCCTCGGCGATCCCGCCGGTGACCCCGCGCGGGTTGGTGACGGCGGCCAGCGCCGCCTTCTCCCCACCGCGGCCGGCGTCGACGACCCCGCGCGAGTCGAGCAGTACGACGTCCGAGGCACCCGCGGTCAGCAGGATGCGTGCGCAGGCGATACCCGCCGCGCCGGCCCCGGAGACCACGATGCGCAGGTCCGACAGCGAGCGGCCCTGCACCCGGCAGGCGCCGTCGAGGGCGGCGAGCAGCACGACGGCGGTGCCGTGCTGGTCGTCGTGCATGACCGGGCAGTCGAGCGCCTCGACCAGGCGGCGCTCCAGCTCGAAGCAGCGCGGCGCGGCGACGTCCTCGAGGTTGACCGCGCCGAAGGTCGGGCGCAGCCGGACCAGGGTCTCCACGATCTCGTCGACGTCGGTGGTGTCGAGGACCAGCGGGATCGAGTCGAGCCCGGCGAAGGACTTGAACAGCGCCGACTTGCCCTCCATCACCGGCAGCGACGCGCGCGGCCCGATGTCGCCGAGGCCGAGCACCGCGGTGCCGTCGCTGACGACGGCGACCAGCCGGTGCGCCCAGGTGTAACGGGCGGCGAGCGAGGCGTCGTCGGCGATGGCGCGGCAGACGTCGGCGACACCGGGGGTGTAGGCGATCGACAGGTCGCGCTCGTCGGCCAGCGGCGCGGTCAGACCGGTCGCGAGCTTGCCGCCCTCGTGCGCGCCGAACACCTCGTGCCGGTCGGGGGCGGAACGGGTGGTCGGGTCCTGGGCGAGCGTCATGGGAAGACTCCACGGGTGGTGCGGTACGAGAGCGGCGCACGGACGCGCCTGCCGTTGCACCGGGCGTCGCGGGTTGACGTCGACCTGCTCGCGGTGCCGGACGGCCATCCCGCGCACAGCGCCGGGATAGGGGCGCCGAGCCGGGACGAGCTGTCGGATCTGGCGGCGAGTCTAACCGGGTGGACGCCGGGAACCGGTCACCCGGCGCGTCCGGAGTGGCCACCCGCACACCGACGGGTGGGCGGATCGCCGCACGCCCGTCCCGGGAGCCGTGGGCCCGGGTCAGCGCAGCGGCGCCGGAGTGAGGTCGGGCAGTGGGAGCGCGGGCAGCGACGGGCCGCCGGGCAGCTCGGTCAGCGGCAGCACACCCGGCGTGAACGGGACCCGGCCGGGGACGACCTCCAGGGCGCCGACCTCGCCGTAGCGCTCGGCGTAGGCCAGTGCCCGGGCGATGTCGGTGACCCCGTTGGTGTTGGTCGGCAGCATCAGGCTCGACAGCAGCCCGAACGCCCGGCCGCGCGCGTCGAGGTAGCCCGAGCCCGAGTCGCCCGGCACCCCCGGCGGCGTGGTGGAGACGACGTGTGTGCGCGGCCCCTCCGGCTGCCCGAGGCTCAGGCCCTGCTTGTACGGCGTCGCCACGAGCTGGTTGGGCTGGAAGCTGTAGACCTTCTCCCCCTGCTCGGTGCCGTCCGTGTCGAGCCCGGTCGGGCCGCCGAAGCCGGGGACCGTCGGGTCGGCGACGGCGACGGCCGCCGGGCTCAGCTGGATCAGCGACAGGTCGTTGTAGAGGCACAGCTGTGGGTCGGTCTCGCCGCGGTCCTGCATGACCGCCCAGGAGTTGTAGGCGACCCGTCCGGTGTAGTTCTTCCCGTCGCGGCCGCGGATGCCGACCTCGATGCCCTCCGGCATGACCGGCTCACTGCAGCCGTCGACCGAGGACATCGCGTCCTCGCCCGCCATGCAGTGCGCGGCCGCGCCCAGGTAGAGCACCCCGGCCGGGGCGGCCTGGTGCTCGGCCCCGCGGCCGCCGGGCTCGTCGCGGTTCCCGTCCTGCCCGGCGGCCGGGGTGTAGAGGAAGTTGGCGGTGCACAGCTCGGCGCCGCCGGTGACCGGGGTGGCGATCTGCACGCCCGGGCCGATCGCCCCGGCCTGCACCGCCGGGGCGGCCGTCGCGGTGCCCGCGGCGACGGGCGCGGTGAGCGCGGCGGTGATCGCGAGGCCGGCCGCGGCGGCGATCCCGGCGATGCGCCGCCGCGCGGGGCGGCGGGAGAACTGCGGCGACATGACGCTCCTCGGCTCGTGGTCCGCCACGGATCCCATCCGATCCGGCCACTCTGCGGGTACGGCGCGCCCGGCGGACTGCCCGGTCGGGTCCGGATCCGACCCGACCGGGTGACCTGATCACCACGAGCGTCCCGCTGCGTCCGCGACTAGCGTCGCCGCCCGTGAGCACCGACGCCGATCCGGACGGACGGATCCTCCTGCTGCGCCACGGCGAGACCGAGTGGTCGCGCACCGGGAAGCACACCGGCCGCACCGACGTCCCGCTGACCGACGAGGGCCGGGCCGCCGCCCGCCGGGTGCGCGACGCACTGGCCCTCGTCCGCCACGACGCCCCGCCCGCCCGGGTGCTCTGTTCCCCGCGCACGCGCGCGAGGGACACCGCCGAGCTGGCCGGGCTGCGCGTGGACGCGGTCGACGACCGGCTCGTCGAATGGGACTACGGCGACAACGAGGGCTGGACCACGCCGCAGATCCGCGAGTCCCAGCCGGGCTGGACGATCTGGGACGGGCCGTGGCCCGGCGGCGAGACCCCCGGCGACGTCGCCGCGCGCGCCGACGCCGTGCTCGCCGACGCGCGCGCCCTGCTCGGCGGCGGCGACGTCGTGCTCGTGGGACACGGCCACTTCTCCCGGGTGCTGACGGCGCGCTGGATCGGGCTGCCCGCGAGTGGCGGTGTGCACTTCCGCATGGACCCGGCCGGGGTCAGCGTGCTGGGGTTCGAGCGCGGGGTCCCCCGCCTCGACCACGTCAACCAGCGCCCCACCCCCGCGGAGGACCAGTGAGCGTCCGTACGGCCACCCCCGACGACGTGCCGGTCGTGGTCCGGCTCGTGCACGAGCTGGCCGACTACGAGAAGGCCGCGCACGAGTGCGGGCTGACCGAGGACCAGCTGCACGCCGCACTGTTCGGCCCGGACCCGTCGGCCGGGGCCTTCGTGGCCACCGGCGACGACGGCGCGGTCGTCGGCACGGCCATCTGGTTCCGGACCTTCTCCACCTGGGAGGGCGTCGCCGGGATCCACCTGGAGGACCTCTACGTCACCCCCGGCGCCCGCGGCGGCGGGCACGGCGCGGCCCTGCTCGCGGAGCTGGCCGCCGAGGTGACCCGGCGCGGCTGGAAGCGCCTGGAGTGGAACGTGCTGGACTGGAACACCCCGGCCATCGGCTTCTACCGCTCCGTCGGCGCGGTGCCGAACGAGGGGTGGACCACCTACCGGCTCACCGGCGACCCGCTCGTCGCGCTGGCCGGGCGGAACGGCGGGGCGGCGGCCCGCTAGTCCTCGGGGTACTCGTCGCCCATCGACCAGCGCCGAGACTGCTCGCTGATCAGCATCAGGAACGTGAACAGCACGAACAGTCCGCAGACGATGCCCCACACCAGCTGACGGCTGGGGCCCAGCGCGTAGTAGATGGCCGGGAACAGCAGCAGCTGCACGACGATCGCCGGGGTGCGGCAGCCGTGCACCCCGCGGACCAACCCGTACCCGACACCGGCCACGGCGGCCGCCAGGAGCACGAAGATCCCGGCCTCGGCGAGCCCGTAGTAGAGGCGGGCGCCACCGGCCTCCAGCGCGCGTACGCCCAGCACGACCGCGAGGACCGCGCCGACGAGCCCCTCGGCCGCGACGAGCACCCCCGCCACCCGCACGTTCTCCGGCGGTCGCTCCCGCGTCACGGGGCGGTCGTCGCGGTCATCGGCCACCCACCGAGGATAGGCCGCCCGCCGCGGCGGCCACCGCCGGGCGGCCGACGGACCGGCCGGTGCGCGGTCGATACAGTCGCTCCGTGCGCGCGCTGCTCGTGGTCAACCCTCAGGCCACGTCCACCACCGCCGCCGGCCGGGACGTGCTGACCAAGGCCCTGGCCAGCGAGCTGAAGCTCGACGTCCTGCAGACCCGCTACCGGGGCCACGCGGCGGAGGCGACCGCGGCGGCCGTGGCGGACGGCGTCGAGCTCGTCGTCGCGCTCGGGGGCGACGGGACGGTCAACGAGGTCGTCAACGGGCTGCTGGCCGCGCAGACCGGCTCGGGCAGCGGTGCCCCGCGGCCGGACCCGGACGCCACCGCGATGCTCGCGGTGGTCCCCGGCGGCTCGGCGAACGTGTTCGCCCGCGCCCTCGACATGCCGCGCGACCCGGTCGAGGCGACCGGGCACGTGCTCACCGCGCTGGCCCAGCGGCGGCGACGGCTGGTCGGTCTCGGCTGGGCCGACGACCGCTGGTTCACCTTCAACGCCGGCATGGGCTGGGACGCCGAGGTGGTGGCCGCGGTCGAGCGCGCCCGCGCGCAGGGACACGAGGCCAGCCCCGGCCGCTACGCGCTGACCGCGATCGCCCAGTACCTCGCGCAGCTGCGCCGTCCCCCGTCGATGACGGTGGAGCTCCCCGACGCGGCACCGCTGACCGGGGTGCGGCTGGCGTTCGTCTCCAACACCGACCCGTGGACCTTCCTGTCCGGCCGCGCGGTGCGGACCAACCCCCGCTCGTCGTTCGGCAGCGGGCTGGGGCTGTTCGCGCTCACCGGGCTGAGCCCGCGGACGATCGCCTCGACCCTGCGCCAGATCCTGGCCGCCGACGGCGACCCGCACGGGCGGCACATCGTCCGGCACGACGCCGTCGGCCGGGTGCGGATCACGTCGGAACAGCCTCTCGCTCTCCAGCTCGACGGCGACCACCTCGGAATGCGCACCGACGTGGAATTCCTCAGCGTGCCCGGAGCGTTACGCGTCGTCGTGTGAGACGGACGGTTCGTCGCGCATCGTGCGGGCGCTCTCACACGCCGGAGTGAGCAACCGCGCCATTCACCGATGTGAGCGGACCGTCGGTCCCGTTGGGGCTTACACCAGGCCAAACCCGTGATCCAAGGTGGTCCCTACGCAAGCGAGGCCACGAGCAACGCCGCTCGTGGAGGTTCCGTCCCACCGGGCCGGACCCCTCACTCAGAGGGTGTCCGGGTCGACATCGTTTTCGGGTGGCCGATTCCGGGTGGGACAGGGACACTGGATCGTGGAACCGGCCCAGGGCGGCTCGAAGTCCCGGGCACTGGTCTGTCTGCGTGCGTTCCCTATGAGGGCGCTCACGCATCCCGCGAGCAGTTTCCCATTGAGGACCGCGGTGGCTCGTGAAAGTATTCACAAGCTGCGAAACACGCACGTAACACCAAGCGCACAGACGATCGGCGCGACCCCGATCGCGCACCAGAGGAGAAAGTGATCATGGACTGGCGTCACGACGCGATCTGCCGCGACGAGGACCCGGAGCTGTTCTTCCCGGTCGGCACCAGCGGCCCTGCCCTGATGCAGATCGCGGAGGCCAAGAGCGTGTGCCGGCGTTGCCCGGTCACCGAGTCGTGCCTGCAGTGGGCTCTCGAGTCCGGCCAGGACGCCGGTGTCTGGGGCGGCATGAGCGAGGACGAGCGGCGCGCCCTGAAGCGGCGCAGCACCCGTCCGCGCGCTCGCACCGCGTAGGCAGCCCCGCCCGGGTACTCGCCCGGAATGCGGCAGGAACAGCTGTCCCGGACAGCAGCTCCGAACAGTAGAAGAAGTAGCTCCCCGACCTCGGGCCCGTAGCCGGACGCCACCGGCCACGGGCCCGAGGTGCGTTCGGGGTGATCTGCCACCCCGGTGTGAGGGTCGACCACGGTGCCGGCGCGACCACGGCACCGGGATCAACGGTCACGGCACGAGCGTATCCGGTGCCCTCCGGGCCCCCGCCCACGCCCCGGGTCACCGGGAGTGACCGGGATCGGTCACCCGCCGCACCGCAGCGACCGCCCGGGGACGACGAGCATGTCCCCGGTTGCCTCTGGCCGCCGTCGTCCGCGCCGTCCCTGGGCCCTCTCCGAGCCGTCCTGCGCGGCTCCGCCGGCCTGCTCCCAGGGGAACTTTCGGGGCGCTCTACGCCACGAGAGTTCCCCTGGGAGCACGCCCGAAGGGCGGTGGGGCGTTCAGGAGCCGCCGAGTGGTACCCGGACCACCGCCACCGTGCCGCCGCCCTCCCGGGCCCGCACCTCGATCGTCGCCTCCAGCTCGGAGGTCAGCAGTGTCCGCACGATCTGCAGACCCAGCCCCTTGGGCCTCTCGAAGTCGAAGTCGACCGGCATGCCGTGGCCGTCGTCGGCCACCGACACCTCCAGGCGGCTCGCCGAGCGCACCGGGCTGACGACCACCTCCCCCGCCGTGCCGGGGTCGTAGGCGTGCGCCAGCGCGTTGTGGGTCAGCTCGGCCAGGACCAGCACCAGCGGGGTGGCCTTCGCCGCGGGCAGCGCCCCGAACCCGGAATCGACGCGCACCCGGGCGCGGGACTCGGTCGTCGCGCCGTCGCGGATGGCGGGCAGCACCTTCGGCAGCAGCTCGTCGAGCTCGACGACCTCGGCGACGGAGTAGGCCAGCGCCTCGTGCACCAGCGCGATCGAGGTGACCCGGCGGACCGACTCCTCCAGCGCCCGGCCCGCCTCCGGGTTCTCGCTGCGCCGAGCCTGCATCCGCAGCAGCGCCGCGACCGTCTGCAGGTTGTTCTTCACCCGGTGGTGGATCTCCCGGATGGTGGCGTCCTTGCTCATCAGCGCCGCGTCCCGGCGACGCAGGTCGGTCACGTCGCGGACGAGCACCAGCGCGCCCGCCGCGTCACCGCGGGGCCGCAGCGGCAGCGCACGCACGAGCATCGTCGCCCGGCGGCCCTTGACCTCCATCCGGGTGGACGGGGCGCCGTCGAGGGCCTCGTTGATCCGGCCGGCGACGTCCTTCGCGTCGAACGGGTCCAGCACGAGCGCCTTGGTGACGGTCGCGAGGTCGGCGCCGGCGACGTCGCTGGCGTGACCCATGCGGTGGTACGCCGACAGCGCGTTCGGGCTGGCGTAGGCCACGTTGCCGTGCACGTCGAGGCGGACCAGGCCGTCCCCGGCGCGCGGGCTGCCCTCGGCCGAGCCGGGCGGACCGGACTGCGGCGGGAACGTCCCGTCGACGATCATCTGGCACAGGTCCGATGCGCTGCCGAGGTAGGCGATCTCCAGCGGGCTCGGGACGCGCGGGGTGGACAGGTTGGTGTCCCGGGACAGCACCGCCACCGTGCGGCCCTTGAAGCGCACCGGGATGGTCTCCCGGCGCACCGGCACCTCCAGGTGCCAGCGCGGGTCGTCGTCGCGGCAGATCCGGCCCTCCAGCACCGCCCGGCGCAGCTGGCCGACCTCCACCGGCACCGCCCGGCGGCCGACGACGTCGTCCGGGTGGGCGGTCGGTGCGGTGGTCGGCCGGGCCTGGGCGACGCACAGGAACTGCGCGGTCGCCGCCCGGGAGGCACCGCCCGTCCCCGCGTGGAGGTCGTCCAGCGGCACCCACAGCAGGAAGTCGGCGAAGGACATGTCGGCCAACAACTGCCACTCACCGACCACGCGCTGGAGGTGATCGGCGGTCTCGCCGTCCATCGTCGTGTGCTCGGCGAGCAGCTCGCTCAGCGTGGTCACGATCGCCCATCCCACCACATGCGAGAATCGCGCGTACGAAGCTCCCGCGGCAACGCCGCGGAACCGTGACCCGGACGGGAAGGAGGGTCGAGATGTCCAAGCGTGCACGCAAGCGCCGTGACCGCGCCAAGAAGGGCGCCAACCACGGCAAGAAGCCGAACTGCTGAGTTCGGCGACACCGACGCGAGAGGGCGGGCACCCCGGTGGGGTGCCCGCCCTCTCGCGTGTGCCGCCGGAGCGGCGGTGCCGGTCAGCCGCCGGAGCGGCGGTACTCGGTGCGCTGGTGCGACACCGAGACACTCGTACCGTCCGGGCCGCTCTCCACGGTCACCTGGGCCTGCTCGAGCACCGCGGAGCGGATCTGCGACCGCAGCCGGTCCTTGAGCCCGGCCGGGGCCGCCTCGCCGCCGCACTTGCGGGCCAGCAGCGCCTTCAGCTTCTCGTCGATGCCGTACTCGGCAAGGCAGGGCCCGCACTCGTCGAGGTGCTGCTGGAGCAGGCGTCGTCGCTCCTGGTCGCACTCGTGGTCGAGGAACAGCCACACCTCGGCCAGCACCTCGGTGCACCCGGTGTTCGCGGGCGGGTCCTGGATCATGGGGTTGCGCTCGAGCGGTGCGCCCGAGCCCTCGGCGGCGCTCACGATGCCGTCACCTCCCGGTCCCCGGTCGCGCCGGCGGCCCCGTCGCGGACGAATCCGCGCTCGCGGGCCACGTCGGTCAGCATGTCGCGCAGCTGACGCCGGCCGCGGTGCAGCCGCGACATGACGGTGCCGATCGGCGTGCCCATGATCTCGGCGATCTCCTTGTAGGCGAACCCCTCGACGTCGGCGAGGTAGACCGCCATGCGGAAGTCCTCCGGCAGGCCCTGCAGGGCCTCCTTGACGTCGCTGTCGGGCAGCGCGTCGAGGGCCTCCACCTCGGCCGAGCGCAGACCGGTCGAGCTGTGCTCACCGGCCTGGGCCAGCTGGTAGTCGGTGATCTCGTCGGTCGGCGACTGCAGGGGCTGACGCTGCCGCTTGCGGTACCCGTTGATGTAGGTGTTGGTCAGGATCCGGTACAGCCACGCCTTGAGGTTGGTGCCTCGCCGGAACGACCCGAACGCCGAGTACGCCTTGAGGAAGGTCTCCTGCACCAGGTCCTCGGCGTCGGCCGGGTTCCGGGTCATGCGCAGCGCGGCGCCGTAGAGCTGGTCGAGCAGCGGCATCGCGTCGCGCTCGAAGCGGGCCGTGCGGTCGGAGACGCTCTCGTCCTCGGGCGCACGGTTGCCGTCGGCGTCGGCCACGCCGACCAGGGCGGCGAGCTCCGCGGGATCGGTCCCTGCCGCGCCCGTCTCCGGCTGACCCGGCTGATCCGGCTGTACTGACAAAGGTTCCCTCTCCAGTGACACGAGTCGCGCACCGGTGCGGGTCACCGGCACGGCGGACGCGTCGGAGGGTACGCGCCCCGGCCGCTCACGGCCGTCCGGCGGCGCGGCCCCGGGCCTCTCCATCACTGATGTCGTCACGTACGGAACAACGGTGCGCCGCCGGAGGGCATTCCCGTAGGTTCTCGTCGGCGCCCGGGGCACGGCCCCGGGGACGGGTATGGGAGGACGACCATGGCGGGCAGGGGCACCCCGGCGACGGCGCTGCTGGCGAGGCGCGGCGTGGCGCACGAGCTGCACACCTACACCCACCACGACGGTGCCGGCTACGGCGAGGAGGCCGCCGCCGTCCTGGGGCAGGACCCGCGCCGGGTGTTCAAGACCCTCGTCGCGCTCGTCGACGGGGCCATGACGGTCGGGATCGTGCCGGTGTCGGCCCAGCTGGACCTCAAAGCGCTGGCCGCCGCCGCGGGCGGCAAGAAGGCCGTCATGGCCGACGTCGCCGACGCCGAGCGGGCCACCGGCTACGTCGCGGGCGGCATCTCCCCGCTGGGCCAGCGCAAGCGGCTGCCGACCGTCCTGGACGCCTCGGCGCAGGAGCACCCGACGGTGTTCTGCTCCGGGGGCAGACGTGGCCTGGAGATCGAGCTCGCCCCGGCGGACCTGGTGGCGCTCACCGGCGCCGTCGTCGCACCGATCGCAACCGGCTGACCGCAGAGAGTCACCCGGACGGGTCCGATCCGGGCTCCGCGCCAGTAGGGTCGATCACCGACGGCAGCAGGACGCCGTCGCCTTCGATCGAGACGAGCTACGGGGAGCACGCGTGGACCGACCGGCATGGGCGCCCGACGAAGTGGACATGACCAGCCCGAGCGTCGCCCGGGTCTACGACTACTACCTGGGCGGGTCGCACAACTTCGAGGCCGACCGCGCCTTCGCCGAGAAGGTGCTCGACGCGCTGCCCGAGATGGCGGCCGTCGCGCAGGCCAACCGGGCGTTCCTGCGCCGGACCGTGCACCACCTGTGCGCCCACGGGATCCGCCAGTTCCTCGACCTCGGATCCGGCATCCCGACCGTCGGCAACGTGCACGAGGTCGCGGCGACCGCCTGCGACGACGCCCGGGTCCTCTACGTCGACCACGACCCGATCGCCGTCGCGCACAGCCGTGCGCTGCTCGACGGCGACCCGTCGACGGCCGTCCTCGCCGCCGACCTGACCGACCCGCGCCGGGTCCTCGACGACCCGGTGACCCGGACCCACCTCGACCTGTCCCGGCCGGTGGCGGTGCTGCTCGTCTCGGTGCTGCACTTCGTCCCGGACGAGGCGGACCCGGCCGGGATCATCGCCGCCTACGCCGGCGCGGCAGCCCCCGGCAGCCACGTGGTCGTCAGCCACGCGAGTGACGAGGGGGGCCTCTCCGGTGCGAGCCGGGCCCAGAACCTCTACAACAGGGACAGATCCCCGAACCGGATGCGGATGCGCGACACCGAGGAGGTCGCGGCGCTGTTGGGTGATCTGGAGCTGGTCGAGCCCGGCGTCGTGCGGATCCCGCTCTGGCGTCCGGAGTCCCCGGTGGGCCCCGAGGCGCAGCGTTACCCCGGGCTCGCCGCCGTCGCCCGTCACGCCGGGCAGCCCGGGATCTGACCGTCGGAGGGAGAGCCGTCGTGGCGAAGCCCGTCCCCGTCCTGCCCGGTGGGCAGGGGCCGGGGCCGTCGGCGCTGGCCGACGCCTGGGTGCGCGCCATCGAGGCACGAGGCTTCGTCTCCGCCGCCCGCGCCGACCTGTACGCGGTGCTGTCCGGCGCGGCCTGGTGGTTCACCGCCGTCGTCGAGGGGCGGGCCGAGGAGGCGGTCGCCGAGGACGTCGGGGCCGAGCTGGTCGCCGCGCACCTCACCGACCCGGCCGCGCTGCGCTGCTCGATCGACGTCCTGGCCCAGCACTTCGCCGGGCTCAACCCGGACCCGGAACGGTTCCGCCGCTGGACCGCGGCGGTCGGGGCGCTGTCGACGGGGTACGCCCGGACGCTGCGCGATCGCACCCGGTTGGAGCAGGAACGGATCAGTTCCGCCGCGTTCGCGGCGCGCGCCGCCGCCGAGGACGCCCGATGGCAGTCCGAGGCGCGCTACGGGGTCGTGTTCGAGAGCTCCGTGCTCGGCATCAGCGTCGCCGACACCGGGGGTCGCATCCTGGAGGCCAACCGCACGCTGACCGCCATGCTCGGCTACCGGCCGGGCGATCTCGTGGGCCGCTCGGTGTTCGAGTTCATCCACCCCGAGGACACCCCGGAGATGTGGCCGCAGATCGAGGCCATGCTCGCCGGGCGGATCGGGCACGCCCGGATGGAGAAGTCCTACTTCCGGGCCGACGGTGACCAGGTGTGGACCGAGCTGACCGTCTCGCTGGTCCGCTCCCCCGACGGCGAGCCCCGCTACCTCGTCGCGATGGTCTCCGACGTCACCGAGCGGCGCCGCCTGCAGTCACGGCTGCGCCACCAGGCCGAGCACGACCCGCTCACCGGTCTGCCGAACCGCTCGCTGTTCTTCACCCGGCTCGAGACCGCGCTCGCCGGCCCGTACGGCTCCCCCGCCCCGGTGGGGGTCTGCTACCTCGACCTCGACGGTTTCAAGGCCGTCAACGACACCCTCGGCCACGACGCGGGCGACCAGCTCCTGCGCACCGTCGCGCACCGCCTCGACGCCGAGCTCCGGCCGGCCGGGCACACCGTCGCCCGGATGGGCGGCGACGAGTTCGTCGTGCTCGTGGAGCGCTGCGCCGGCGTCGAGCAGCTGACCGCGGTCGCCGAGCAGGCACTGGCGGTCGTCCGACGGCCGGTGCACGTGCGCGGCCGGGAGGTCGTGGTCTCGGCCAGCATCGGGATCGTCGACCGTCCGTTCGCGGTGGACTCCGGCACCGCCGGTGCCGAGGGGGCGGCCGAGCTGATGCAGGCCGCGGACACCACGATGTACTGGGCCAAGCGCGACGGCCGGGACCGGATCGCGGTGTTCGACCCGGCCCGTCACGCCAACGACGTGCATCTGTTCGAGCTGGCCGGGCGCATGCCGGGCGCGTTGGACCGCGGTGAGTTCCATCTGGAGTACCAGCCGCTGGTGTCGCTGCACGACGGCTCGGTCGTCGGGGTGGAGGCGCTGGCCCGGTGGCGCACCGCCGACGGCGAGCGGCTCGGCCCGGACGTGTTCATCCCGCTGGCCGAGCAGACCGGCCTGATCGTGCCGCTGGGGCTGCACCTGCTGGAGCGGGCCTGCACCGACGCCCGGTGCTGGGTGGACGCGGGCGCCGACGCGGGGCTCGTGCTCAGCGTGAACGTGGCGGGCCAGCAGCTGCGCAGGCCCGACGCCGTCGCCCGCATCGCCGACGTGCTGGAGCGGACCGGGTGGCCGGCGTCGTCGCTGCAGCTGGAGCTGACCGAGAGCGACCTCATGTCCGCCGCCGGGCGCCCGGTGCAGGCGCTGGAGGAGCTCTCGCAGCTCGAGGTGCGGATCGCCATCGACGACTTCGGCACCGGCTACTCCAACCTGGTCTACCTGCACCGGCTGCCGGTGGACGTGCTCAAGCTGGCCGGGTCGTTCGTCACCGGGCAGGGCGGTCCCTGCCCGGGCGACGACGGCGTCCCGCACGACGTCGACAGCCCGGTGATCCTCTCGGCGATGATCGAGCTGGCCCACACCCTGGGGCTGACCGTCGTCGCGGAGTCGGTGGAGACCGAGGGCCAGGCCCGGCGGCTGCACCAGCTGGGCTGCGACATCGGGCAGGGCTGGCACCTGGGCTCCCCGGTCCCGGCCACGGAGATCGCCGCCCGGCTCACCGCGCCCGGCGGCGACCCGGGACTCAGCCCGCGGCGGCCCGCTCCCGGACCTCGTCGATGACGCGCTCGGCGCCCAGCACGCCGATCCCGACCATCCACGTCTCGTCGTCGACCTCGTGGACCGCGCTCGCGCGCACCGCGGGCAGCGGGCCCCACAGCCGTTCGACCGCGGCACGGGAGCCCGACGACGGGTCCTGCGCCCGGTCGGTGAAGAACACCACCTCGCCGTCGATGCTCCCGGCCAGCTCGGGGGCACTCTCGATCATCGAGTACTCGTTCCACGGACGGTCGCCGAGGTCGTAGCCCATCGCGGTGAGCACCGAACCGGAGAAGCTGCGGGGGCCGTAGAGCCGGAACGACTCCGGGCGGAACCGCACGATCGAGGCTGTCCGGCCGGGAGCGCCGACCTCGCGTCCGACCGTGACCGCGCGCTCGCGCCAACCCGACAGCAGCTCCTCCATCCGGGGCCGGGCGTCGACGGCGTCGGCCGTCACCCGGGCCTGCTCCTCCCAGTCGGTGCCGCTGCCGACGGAGAACACCGTCGGGGCGATCCGGGACAGCTGCTCGTAGAGCGGGCGGTGCCGGACCGCCGACCCGATGATCAGGTCGGGGCGCAGCCGGACGACCGCCTCCAGGTCCGGCTCGGCGATCAGCCCGGTGGACTCGGTGCCGGTGAGCCGGTCCGCGAGGTAGGGCGGGTAGCCCGCCCCGGCGGCGGAGACGCTCGCGCCGACCGGGACGGTCCCGAGCGCGACCAGCGCGTCGAGGTGCGGGGAGTCGAGGACGACGACCCGGGCGGGCCGGGCGGGCAGGCGGGTCTCACCCATCGCGTGGGTCACGGTGTAGCCACCCGGCGCCTCGGGCCCGGGGCCGGAGCCCGCACCGCAGCCGACGGCCGCCCCGAGTACCAGCAGCACCGCCACGAACCGGGCGAACGGTCTGATCATCACGAACTGAACATAGGCCGGAATTGAGGGTAGGCAACCCTCACGAACTCACCGGGTGAGTGTCGCCAGCCACTCCCCCACGGCGGACCCCAGCAGGTCGTGCTGCTTCATCAGGCCGTGGTCGCCGTCGAGCAGGACGACCCGGCGGTCCGGACCGTCCCCGGGGACGCCGAAGCGGTCGCTGCGGCCCTGCACCACGAGCACCGGCACCCCGGCCGCCTCGAGCTCCGGGGCCCGCGTCCGCTCCGGGCGGCCCGGTGGGTGCACCGGGAAGGCCAGGCACAGCACCGCGGCGGCACCGGCCGTCGTCGCCGTGCGGCAGGCGACGCGCGCGCCGGAGCTGCGGCCGCCGACGACCAGCGGGCCGTCGTGGCCGGGC
>NZ_JAMXSG010000135.1:0-15100 GCF_024124365.1 Pseudonocardia sp. McavD-2-B | reverse complement strand
CCTCGGCGACGGTGGCCGCGTCGACGTCGGCGCCGAGCCAGCCGCGCAGGCCCGCGCCGGGCGTCGTCGCGTCGGCCGGGGTCCGCCAGGCCGTCGCCAGCACCAGCGCGTCCAGCACGGTCAGCGCGACGGTGCCCAGGTCCTCGCAGGCGCGCTGCACCGACGCCCGGATCGAGGCGCGGGTCGCGAGCACGGTGAGGTCGCCGGGGGGCGGGACGGCGAGGTCCGGACGCGCGCGCAGCAGCGCGGCGAGGAACCCGTCGTCCTGCCCGCGCAACCACTCGACCAGGGACGTCTGCATCATCGCCAGGGTAGTCGGACGATCGCGGGCGCACCGGGGCGGACAGCCGCGCCCGCGTCCGCGATACTGGGCACAGGAGACTGCCGCGGTCCCGCCCGGGACCGGACGACGACGCTGGAGGACGCGATGGCCGCCAAGCCCGCGAAGCAGGACCGGATCCACCCGGAGTGGCCGCACTCCGACGAGGGCGACCACCCGGTCACCGAGCTCCTGGGCAGCGTCCAGGGAAACATGTCGCCGTTCGGCGACATCGAGTTCCCGGTCGCCAGCGTGCCCTACGAGCACCCGGTCACCGAGATCAACCGCTGACCGTGGTCGCCGGCCTGTTGCTCGCGGGCGGCGCCGGGCGCCGCATGGGCACCCCGAAGGCGCTGGTCCGACTGCACGGTGAGCCGCTCGCGGTGCGGGCGGTGAAGGCGCTGCAGGCGGGTGGGTGCGGCCCGGTCACCGTCGTGCTCGGCGCCCGCGCCGACGACGTCACCGACGTGCTGCGCGGCGCCGGCCTCGGCACCGACGGCAGTGACGTCGGTGTCGTGGTCGCCGAGGACTGGGACGAGGGCATGGGCGCGTCGCTGCGGCGCGGGCTCGGGTCGCTGACCCACCTGCCCGGCACCGGCGCGGCGCTGGTGCACCTGGTCGACCTGCCGGGCATCGGGCCGGAGGCGATCCGCCGGGTCGTCGACGGCGCCGGGCCGTCGTCGCTGCGGCGCGCCGCGTTCGACGGCGTCCCCGGGCACCCGGTCCTGCTCGGCCGGGACCACTGGTCCGGGGTCGTCGCGCTGTCCTCCGGGGACTCCGGCGCCCGTGACTACCTGGCGGGCCGCTCCGACGTGGAGCTGGTCGAGTGCGGCGACGTCGCCGTCCCGGACGACGTCGACACCCCCGGGCAGCTGCGCCGCCTCGCCGGTACCTGAACCACCGCACCGGCCCCGACACACGTGCGCCCCGGTCCCTCGCGGAGGGACCGGGGCGTCGTCGTGCCGGGATCAGGTGTTGATGACCTGGCCGGGGGTGATCAGGTGCCCGGCGCCGAGGCCCGGGTTCTTGGACAGCAGGTCCTTCCAGTTCGCGATGCCGTGCGCGGCCGCGATCTGTCCCAGCGTGTCGCCGGACTTCACCGTGTAGGTGCCGCCGGACGACGCCGCGGGGGCGCTGGCCTTCACACGCTCCGGGGCCCGGGTGCCGGAGTCGGTCTCCAGGGTCCGCGGCGTGGCGGACCCGGACGCGCCGGTCTTGGACGAGCACGACGGCCAGGCGTTCCAGCCCTGGGCGGCCAGGACCTTCTCGGCGACGGCGATCTGCTGGGCCCGGGTGGCCTGGTGCGCCGACGTGGCGTACTCGCCGCCGCCGTAGGCCTTCCAGGTGCTCGGGCTGAACTGCAGGCCGCCGTAGTACCCGTTGCCGGTGTTCGCGGCCCAGTTCCCGGTGCTCTCGCAGTGTGCGAGGGAGTCCCAGGTGGAGTCGGTGGCGGCGTTCGCGGTGCCCACGACCGCCAGCATCGGGGCGCCGAGGACGGCACCGGCGACGGCGGTCCGGGCGATCGTGCGGCCGGCGGTGCTCGGTTTGCGGTGTTTCCCACGGTAACGAGGCATGGCTGGCTCTCCCGCGTGACGCGTCCCGAACCGCACCCGGGGAGTGGGTGCCCGTTCCGGCGGCCGGGGGAGCGGCCACCGATCCGTCTGTCGATCGGCCCTGTCCCACACCGATACCTCGGGGGCCGGTGGACCGCCGGACAGGGAGCGTTGCGGCACCGGAGCCCGGCCGCATGGGGGAGTCGGCCGAGCCGGGATCGAAGGTAGGTCACGTCAGGACGACGCGAAAGTCGACGGCGACACGGCGTGGCGTCGGACGTACCGGACACATGATGTTCGGGCAATGCGTTTGCGCAGGTGACGAGCCCCGATCACGAACGAGAAACGTTCGTGCAAACAGTGCGATCGGTCCACAAACGTGATACAGATCACAGCGACTAGGCCATCCGGGGGCCCCGGCCCGTGCACACGGAGTGGCGGGGGCCGCCCTACCGGCGCCCCCCGTACTGTCGGGGTCGTGACCACCGAGCACAACCGGCCCGGCCCCGCGCTCAGCCACGTCGACGACGCCGGGGCGGCCCGGATGGTCGACGTCTCCGACAAGCCGCCCGGCCGCCGCGCCGCCGTCGCGACCGGGACCGTGCACACCACGGCCGAGGTCGTGCACCTGCTGGAGACCGACGGCCTCCCCAAGGGCGACGCGCTCGCCACCGCCCGCATCGCCGGGATCATGGGCGCCAAGCGCACCCCGGACCTCGTCCCGCTCTGCCACCCGATCGCGATCAGCGGGGTGACGCTGGACCTGACCCCGGCCACCGACGGCGACGCCGGCCGGGTCGCCATCCGCGCCGAGGTCCGCACCACCGACCGCACCGGGGTGGAGATGGAGGCGCTGACCGCGGTCGCCGTCGCCGGGCTCACCCTGCACGACATGATCAAGGCCGTGGACCCGGCCGCCGTGCTCGACGCCGTGCGCGTCGAGCGCAAGGAGGGCGGCAAGACCGGGCTGTGGGAGCGCGGGGCATGACCGCCGCGCGCACCGCCCGGGTCGTCACCGCGTCCAACCGGGCCGCGGCGGGCGTCTACACCGACCGCGGCGGGCCGCCGATCGTCGCCTGGCTGCGCGAGCGCGGCTACGACACCCCGGACCCGGTCGTCGTGCCGGACGGCGAGCCGGTCGGGCAGGCACTGCGGGCGGCCGTCGCCGACGGGGTCGCGGTCGTCGTCACCACCGGGGGCACCGGCATCTCCCCCACCGACGCCACCCCCGAGGTCACCCGGGCCGTGCTCGACCACGAGATCCCGGGCCTGGCGGACGCGATCCGCCGCGCCGGGGAGGAGAAGGTGCCCACCGCAGTGCTCTCCCGCGGCCTGGCCGGGGTCGCGGGCCGCACCCTGATCGTCAACCTGCCCGGCTCCCCGGGCGGAGTGAAGGACGGCCTCGGCGTGCTCGCCGGGGTCCTCGACCACGCGGTCGACCAGCTGCACGGAGGAGACCACCGATGACCGATCCCGCGACCACGCGGACCGCGACGGTCCTGCGTGCGGCCGTCGGCGAGGAGCCGCTCGACGTCGACGAGCACGCCCGCCTGGTCGAGCACGCCGCGGCCGGCGCGGTCGTCACCTTCGCCGGCGTCGTGCGCGACCACGACGGCGGGAAGTCGGTGCACGGGCTGGAGTACAGCGCGCACCCGACGGCCGCCCGGATCGTCACCGAGGTCGCCGAGCAGGTGGCCGCACGCTCCCCCGGCGTCCGGGCGCTCGCGGTCAGCCACCGGGTCGGCCCGCTCGACATCGGCGAGGTCGCCCTCGCCTGCGCCGTCGCCGCCGAGCACCGCCGTGAGGCGTTCACCGCCTGCGCCGAGCTCGTCGACGAGGTGAAGCGGCTGCTGCCGGTCTGGAAGCACCAGCGGTTCGCCGACGGCTCCGACGAGTGGGTCAACTCGACCTGAGCCCGGCCGCGCACCCCGGAACGACGGAACGGCCCGGGTCCGCCTCCCCGCGAGGGGGAGGGGGACCCGGGCCGTCGTCCGCCGGGGCGGGTGCTGGGGACACCGCGCACCCCGTGTCGTCCGTCCCGGATGGCGGTCCGGGGACGGTCGGCGGGATCAGCCGAGGTTCAGGACCTGGCCGACGCTGATCGCGTTCACGTTGCCGATGCCGTTCGCGGCGGCCAGCGCGGCGACGGAGGTGCCGTTCGCGGCGGCGATCTTCCCGAGGGTGTCGCCCGACTTCACCGTGTAACCGCCGGCGGCCGGGGCGGCCGCCTTCTTCTTCGGCGCCGAGGCGGCCGGGGCCGACGCCTTCACACGCTTGCTGGTGTCGGCCGAGTGGCCGGTGATGCCCAGCTTCTTCGAGCAGGACGGCCAGGCGCCCCAGCCCTGAGCGGCCAGCACCTTCTCGGCGACGGCGATCTGCTCGGCGCGGCTCGCGTTGTACGCCGAGCCCTGGCCGCCGTAGGCGGACCAGGTGGACGGCGAGAACTGCAGCCCACCGTGGTACCCGTTACCCGTGTTGATCGACCAGTTCCCGCCGCTCTCGCACTCGGCGAGCTGGTCCCAGACGCTGTCCGGGGCGGCGTTGGCGGTACCGGCGATCGCAGCCGTCGCGCCGACCGCGACGACACCCGCCGCAGCCATGCGCAGGAGACTTCGGCCCTTGGGTCCCTTGGTCATTGTTCCGCTCCCACCGCGCCGTCCCGAGGACACGCACACTCCGCGCAGGAGGTCCCCAGGGCACAGAGGTGTGCCCACCGTGTCGTCGCGGGTGCGTCGATCGGGACCGGGGAGCGACGTCCATGACGCCCGCGGAGGTGGTCTCTCTCGTCCCCGTCCCGTTCCGTTTCCTCGACGGACCGGACAGCCGCGGGACGGGGGTGGTTCGGCGCGGCGGGTCCGGATGTGTGACTCGTTCAGGCGGCCGCTCCGGTGGACCGGCCGACGAGAAAGGTGAATGCGCGGAAAGAATTCGTCAATGAAGGGGCCCGTGAGCGGAATCACTGTGACAACGATGTAATTATCAGATTCTCCCTAAACGCACTGGTCAACGACGTCACATCACGGACCTATCACGTGGTCGTGAACATTTCTGATCCGGAAGCAACTCGAACCTTCCGGGGGCCTCGTTCGTCGTCACGGGGAGGTCCCGGACCCGCCCGCGTGGGGAGGAGGGACCCTCCTGCTGTGGCCGCGTTCACCGCTCGTCCTGCATGCTGGTTCGGTGAACGAACCTGCACCCGGCCCCGGGAGCCCGGCCGAGCTCGCCGACGCGCTGCGCGCGACCGGCTACCTCGCCGACGACGGTCTCGCGACGGCGGCCTTCCTCGCCCTGCGCATGAACCGTCCGCTCTTCTGCGAGGGCGAGCCGGGGACCGGCAAGACCGCGCTGGCCCAGGCACTGGCCGCCACGCTGGACGCACCGCTCATCCGCCTGCAGTGTCACGACGGAATCGACGCCGGTCAGGCCCTGTACGACTGGGACTTCCCCCGCCAGCTGCTGCACCTGCGCACCCTGGAGGCCGCGAGCGGGCGCGACGGGTTCGATCCGGACACCGTCGAGGCCGGCCTCTACGACGAGCGCTTCCTGCTGTCCCGCCCGATCCTGCAGGCGCTGCGCACCAGCCCGTCGGTGCTGCTCATCGACGAGATCGACCGCGCCGACGACGAGTTCGAGGCCTTCCTGCTGGAGGTCCTCACCGAGCACGCGGTGACCATCCCCGAGCTCGGGGAGGTGCGCGCCACGACGCCACCGGTCGTCGTCCTCACCTCGAACCGGACGCGCGAGGTGCACGACGCGCTCAAGCGGCGCTGCCTCTATCTCTGGCTGGAGCACCCGAACATCGAGCGCGAGATCGAGATCCTGCACAGCAGGGTGCCCGAGGTGCCCGAGCGCCTCGCCGCGTCGGTCGCGCGGGCCGTGCAGAAGCTGCGCCACGCCGACCTGATCAAGCCCCCGGGTGTCGCGGAGACCCTGGACTGGGCCCGGGCGTTGCAGCTGATCGGTGCCCGGCACCTGGATCCGGAGTCGGCGGCGCGCACCCTCGGCGCCGTCCTCAAGTACCGGGAGGACGCCGACCGGGTCCACAAGCAGCTCGACACCCTGCTGGCGTCCTGACCCGGCCGCGATGACCGTCCCCCCGAGCCCGTCCCCGGCGGCCCCGCCACGGCCGCCCGCGGCGGAGCCCACCGGCACCACCGACGAGCTGTTGACCGGATTCGTCGGGTTCACCGAGGTCCTGCGCGCGGCGGGGGTCCCGGTCACCCAGGACCGGGTGACCGCCTACCTGCAGGCGCTCGACACCCTGGAGGTCACCGACCGGGACCAGGCGTACTGGGCCGGCCGGCTGACGCTGTGCGCCGACCCCGACGACATCGTCCGGTACGACCTGGCGTTCCCGTCCTGGTTCGAGCCGACCAGCAACCGCCCGTCGAGCAACCGCGACGACCGCCCGCCCGCACCGCCGAAGCTGGCCGCGCTGCTGCCCGGCAGCGAGGGCGGAGAGGACGACTCCGACGACACCGACGGCCCGCAGATCAAGGCCGCCGCGACCGGCGCGGAGATCCTGCGCAACCGCGACCTCGGGGAGCTCTCCCCCGCCGAGCGCGAGCACCTGCGCCGGCTGATGACCCTGCTGAAGCCGGAGCCGCCGACCCGGGCGTCGCGGCGCCGCAGGCGCAACCGGCACGGGGAGGCCGACCCGCAGCGCACGTTGCGCGCGGCGCTGCGCAACCAGGGCGAGATCTTCCGGCTGGCCCGGCGCGACACCTCGCGCCGGCCGCGCAAGGTCGTGCTGCTGATCGACGTCTCGGGGTCGATGGAGCCCTACGCGGACGCGCTGATGCGCTTCGCCCACGTCGTCGTCCGTCGCTCGCCGCGCTCGGTCGAGGCGTTCACCCTGGGCACCCGGCTCACCCGCATCACCCGTGAGCTGCGGCTGCGCGACCCCGAGCACGCGCTGCGCGCCGCGGGCAGGGCCATCCCGGACTGGTCGGGCGGCACCCGGCTGGGCGAGGTGCTGCAGGCCTTCGTCGACCGCTGGGGACGCCGCGGTGCGGCCCGGCGGGCGGTCGTGGTCGTCTTCTCCGACGGCTGGGAGCGCGGCGGCACCGAGCTGCTCGGCACACAGGCCGAGCAGCTGTCCCGGCTGGCCCACCGGCTGATCTGGGTCAACCCGCACGCGGGCAAGGACGGCTACGCCCCGGTCCAGGGGGGAATAGTCGCGGCCCTTCCGCACTTGGACGACCTGCTGGCCGGGCACAGCCTGGACACGCTGGAGAAACTGCTCGAGGTGGTGCGCAATGCGTGACGTGATCGACCAGCTCGAAGGCTGGTGGAAGAACGGCGAGCCGGCCGCGCTCGCGACGGTGGTCGGGACCTTCCGGTCCGCACCGCGCCAGCCGGGGGCATCGATGCTCGTCGGCCCGGCGGGCGAGGCCGTCGGCTCGGTCTCGGGCGGCTGCGTCGAGGGCGCGGTCTACGAGCTCGGGCAGCAGGTCCTGTCCGAGGAACGACCGGTGCTGCAGCGCTACGGCGTCTCCGACGACGACGCGTTCGCCGTCGGCCTGACCTGCGGCGGCATTCTCGACATCTTCGTGGAGAAGGTGACCCCGGAGACCTACGCACAGCTCGGCCGGATCGCCGAGGCGATCCGCGACGAGGACCCGGTCGCGGTGGCCACGGTCGTCGCGGGCCCCTCGGAACTGCTCGGCAGGCGCCTGATCGTCTGGCCGGACCGGACCGAGGGCGGCACCGGCTCGGACCGGATCGACGACGCCGTACGCGACGACGTCCGCGGTCTGCTCGACTCCGGCCGCAACGCGACGCTGACCTACGGCGTCCACGGCGAGCGACGCGGGGAGGGTCTGCAGATCTTCGTCGAGTCCTTCGCGCCGCCGCCCCGCATGATCGTGTTCGGGGCGATCGACTTCGCCGCCGCGGTGGCCCGGATGGGCACCTTCCTCGGCTTCCGGGTGACCGTCTGCGACGCCCGTCCGGTGTTCGCGACCGCGAGCCGCTTCCCGGGGGCCAACGAGGTCGTGGTCGAGTGGCCGCACCGGTACCTGCAGGCCGAGGCCGACGCGGGCCGGATCAACCAGCGCACCGCGCTGTGCGTGCTCACCCACGACCCGAAGTTCGACGTGCCGTTGCTGGAGGTCGCGCTGCGGCTGCCCGAGGTCGGCTACATCGGGGCGATGGGCTCGCGGCGCACCCACGACGACCGGCTCGAGCGTCTGCGCGAGCGGGGCGTGACCGAGACCGAGATCGCGAAGATGTCGTCGCCGATCGGGCTGGACCTGGGGGCCCGTACCCCGGAGGAGACCGCGGTGTCGATCGCCGCGGAGATGATCGCCCAGCACTGGGGCGGCGAGGGCATCCGGTTGGCCGAACGCGAGGGGCCCATCCACGCGTCCTGACCTCCTCCGCTTTCGGCCAGGCCGGAGCCGGTCGACGACCCGGCTCCGACCTGCGGATCGGCGCGCCGTCCGCCGATCGAGGGGGTCGCGGGACAGGGTGTCCCTGTACCGTGGGCCACACGCTCGTGACAGATCCGCTCGCCGTCGTCGAGTGGTGAGTCGACAACGCGCAGCAGCAGGAGGAGGGCAACGTGGTCCTCACCGGTTCGGCCGGTCCCGTCGCCCCTGACCACGGGCATCGCGGAACCGTGCGACGGGAGACCGTTCTCGTGCTCGACGGGGAGACCGGCACGTCCGGCGCCGACGAGGGTTACACCGTTCGCGCGGCGCACCGCCCGCGGGAGCGGCCGCGGCTGTCCAAGTTCCACGCCCCGGAGATCGTCTTCGGGACGGACTCGCTGCCCGAGACCGCGCACGCCGCACTGCGGCTCGGTGCGCGCCGGCCGTTCGTCGTCACCGACCCGGGGGTGACCGAGGCCGGGTGGCCCGCCGAGCTGCTGCGCCACCTGCGCGCCGCGGGCCTGCGCCCGCAGCTGTGGAACGAGATCACCCCGAATCCGAAGGACCACGAGATCCAGGCCGGGTTCGAGCGCTACGAGAGCTCCGGCTGCGACGTGGTGATCGGCGTCGGCGGCGGCTCGGTGATCGACGCCGCGAAGGGAGTCGCCCTGCTCGCGGCCAACGGCGGCACGATCCTCGACTACGAGGGCATCGACCGCATCGCCAACCCGATCCCGCCGCTGGTGATGGTGCCGTCGACCTCGGGCACCGGCGCCGACGTCTCCCAGTTCTGCATCATCACCGACACGGCTCGCCTGACCAAGATCACAATCATGGGCCGGGCCCTGGTCCCGGACGTCTCGGTGATCGACCCGCGGCTGCTCGTCACCATGCCGGACTGGCTCAACGCCGCGACCGGCCTGGACGCGCTCACCCACGGCATCGAGGCGTTCGTGTCGCTGGCCCACGGCCCGCTGACCGACACCCACGCGCTGCACGCGGTCGCGCTCGTCCACGCCAACCTGCCGACCACGATGATCCGCCGCCACGACGACGGCCCCCGCACCGCGATGGCGCAGGCCGCGCTCGAGGCGGGCCTGGCGTTCACGAACGCGATCCTCGGCGCCACCCACGCCATGAGCCACCAGGTCGGCGGCATGCTCGATCTGCCGCACGGCCTGATCAACGGGGTGCTGCTGCCACACGTGATCCGGTTCAACGGTTCGGCCTCCGACGCCGACGCGGCGCGCTTCGTCCCGATCGCCCAGGCCATGGGGCTGCCCGCCCGGCCGGGGATGCCCGGCGACGAGGCCGTGGACATGGTCGCGACCGAGGTCCGCAAGCTGGCCGACGAGGTCGGCGTCCCGACCGGGCTCGCCGCGATCGGGGTGCGCGAGGCCGACGTCCCGCGGCTGTCCCGGCTCACCCTCGGCGACGCCTGCCTGACCACCAACCCGCGCACGGCGAGCGTGGAGCAGATCGAGAACCTGTTCCGGGAAGCGCTGTGACGCCCGCACGGAGGCCCTCGCGGTGACCGCCGCCGCCCGCTTCCCGCGCCGCCGCACACCCGCACCGCCCTCGTCGCCGGCCGCCGGGGGCCGGGCCCGCCCCGATCTCGACCAGCTCACCGGCCTGCGGACGGGCAAGCCGTCGTTCTACCCGGAGTACCGTGAGGGGGCCGAGCGGCTGCGCCGGGTCATCCTCGCGCTGGACCGGATCTCGGCCGCGCTGGTCCGCACGATGGAGGGTTCCGAGGCGCTGGTGCGCGCGGTCGCCGACGCGGCCGCCGACCACCTGTCGGCGGACTGGGTGGTGCTCGGGCTCGTCGACGGCGAGCTGCCCGACGCCGCGCCGCGGCACATCGTTCTCGGGCCGGACGGGGTCGAGTGGGCCGACCTGGGGTCGGTGCCCGAGCGCGTGCGCCGGCACGTGGAGCGGCTGCACGCCGGTGACGGCCATCACCACCACCACGAGGACGACCCGCGTCCCCGGCACCTGCACGTCCCGATCCGGCTCGACGGACGCACCGTCGGCGGGTTCGTCGCGTGGACGCCGCCGGAACGGCACATCGACGACACCGACCACTCGGTGCTGCGCATCCTGGCCGGTCAGACGGCGTCGGCGCTGCAGAACTGCGCGCTGCTGGAGCGGGCCGAGCGGCTGCACGCGCGCACCGCGGCCCAGGCCGAGGACCTGCGCGTCCGCAACGACGAGCTGATGCTCACCCAGCAGGCGCTCGGGGCGGCCCGCCAGCGGGAGGTCCTCGACAACGAGCGGCACCGCATCGCCCGCGAGCTGCACGACAGCGTCACCCAGTACGCCCTGTCGGCCGGGATGCACATCGAGCTGTGCCGGTCGGAGATCACCGAGCCGGTCCTGCTCCAGCACCTCGACACGGCCAAGGACCTGACCCGGCGCGCCGTCGAGCAGCTGCGGTCGGCGATCTACGCGCTCAACGACGACGACCACGCCGACAAGGACCTGCCCTCGATGCTGCGGCAGCTGTCCACCGTGCACATGCCCGACGAGCTGCGGGTCGAGGTGACGATCGGCGGGGCCCCGGTGCCGCTGCCGCACGAGCACGAGCAGTCGCTGTTCCGGATCGCCGGCGAGGCGTTGTTCAACACGGCGATGCACGCGTCGGCCTCACGGGCGGTGGTGCGACTGGCCTACGCCGACGGCCGCGTCCGCCTGTCGATCTCCGACGACGGCGGCGCCTCCCCCGAGCAGATCCGCCGCACGCTGCGTGCGGCGTCGGTCCGCGGCCCCTCCGGGGAGCACCGCGGCCTCGTGAACATGGACGCCCGCGCCCGCGAGATGGGCGGGACCCTGCGGTTCCGCCGCTCGCGGATCGGTGGGCTGCAGGTGCAGGTGGACGTCCCGATCGGGGCGCCGGGGAAGGAGCTCGGATGAGCAGCGGCACACGGACCGCCCCGGGCGGTCCCGGGTACGTCACCGGCGGCACCGCCCGGGGCCGCGTCGTCACGGACGCCCGCAGCGGCGGCGGACCGGATGCCCGCGGCGGAGCCGGTGTCGGCGCGCGCGGCCCCGGCCACGGCGGTGGTCACAGCGGTGGTCACGGCATCCCCGGTCAGGCGGGCCCCGGGCAGGGCGGCGGGAACGCGCCGGGCGGCGGGATGCACGGGTCCGGTGGGACCGCCGCGACCCGCACCGGTCCCGGTCCCGCGGGAGTCGCGGCGCGGCCGATCCGGATCGTGCTGGTCGACGACCACTCGATCATGCGCCAGGGGCTGCGCGCGGTACTGGAGCGCGAGGACGACCTGCGCATCGTGGGCGAGGCGGGCAGCGCACCGGAGGCGTTCGCCGCCGTCGCGACCGGCCGGCCGCAGGTGGTGCTGCTCGACCTCAAGCTGGCGTCCGGCCCGCAGACCGACGGTCTCGAGGTCTGCCGCAAGCTGTGCGCCGACCACCCCGGCATCGGGGTGCTGGTGCTGACGACCTTCGCCGAGGACCGCCTCGTCGTCGAGTCGGTGCAGGCCGGCGCCCGCGGCTACGTGGTGAAGGACGTCGACACCACCGAGCTCGTCCGTGCCATCCGCGCGGTGTCCCGCGGAGAGAGCGCGTTCGACGCCCGGTCCGCGTCGGCGATGGTGCGGTCGCTGTCCGGCGGGATGCCCGACCGGGAACGGCTGACCGACCGTGAGCTGGACGTGCTCCGCCTGCTGGCCCGGGGGCTGTCCAACCGCGCGATCGGCGCCGAGCTGTTCATCTCCGAGACGACGGTCAAGTTCCACGTCGGCAACCTGATGCGCAAGCTGATGGTGTCGCGTCGCGCCGAGGCGGTCTACGCGGCCACCAAGCTCGGCCTCCTCTGACCTCGATGTCCCCGGCCACGCCTCTCCGCCCGGCACGGCGGCACGGCGGGAGGGTGCGTGCGAGGCGAGGGGGCGTCGTCGACGATTCCGGATCGCGTTCCGCGGAACGCGATCGCCCCGGTCTGCGCCGGATCCCACCGTCGGTGTGGACCGGAACTGTCGGACCCACCCGGCACACTCCTGTCGAACGCACGTTCGACGAAGGAGGGCTCCGTGCCGACCTCCACCCCCACGACCACGCCCGCCGGTGAACTGAGCCTGCCGGATCTCGAGTCCGAACTCCTCGGTCTCGCCGGCCACATCGCCGCCGCCGAGTGCCGGTTCCTGCGCCTGCTCGCCGAGTTCGACGACCGCGGCGGCTGGTGCGGCGTCGGCGTCCGGTCCTGCGCCCACTGGCTGACCTGGCGGGCGGGGATGAGCCTGCGCACCGCGACCGAGCACCTGCGGGTAGCGCACGCACTGACCCGGCTGCCCCGGATCACCGAGGCGTTCGCGGCCGGCCGGATCTCCTACTCCAAGGTCCGGGCCGTCACCCGCCTCGTCGGCGCGGACGACGCGGTCCTCGACCGCATGGCCGCCGCTGCTCCGCCGGCCACCGCCACGGAGCCGCTCCGGCGCCCAGGTCGCGACCCCGACGACGACTCCGGCGGGGCATCGGTCGACTGCGCATCACGGGGAGGGCCTGGTGACACCGTCCGGGGAGCGGGAGACGCGTCCGACACGGGCACGGACCGCAGCGCCGGAGACGTCGACGGCCCCGGAACGGGCGCCGGATCCGACCTGTCGGACGCCGGGAGGACGGAAAGAGCCACCACGTCACCCGCCGGACGCGGGGACACCGGTGCGCGGGACGGCACGGGGAGCCGGTCGGTCGCCGTCGCCGCTCCGGAGCCGCTCGGGGACACCGAGCCGGACGATCCTCCGCTGGCCGCAGCCGGGCCGGACGCCGAGCAGGTGCTCCTGGACCTGGCGCTCGGCGGGACCGCGAGCCATGTCGAGACCGTCGTCCGCGCGGTCCGCCGCCGCTGCGCGCCGCCGCGCGACGTCGCCGCCCGGCGCGGGGTGAGCTGGCACCACGACGTCGACGGGTCCCTGGTCGTACGGGCCCGGCTCACTCCCGAGGACGGCGCCCTCCTGGTCGCCGCGATCGAGGCCGGGGTCGCCACCGCACGCCCGGCTCCCGCCGGCCACACCGCCCCGCCCGGCGACGAGGACACCGACGATCCGGCCGCACGTGAGGGGCGACGGTCGGGATGGGACGGGCCCGATCCGCACGAACAGGCCCGCCGCACGGAGGAACAGACACCGGGCGCCGTCGTCGACACCCTGGCCGCCCGGCGGGCCGACGCCCTGCTGGACCTGGTCGTCCGCGGGCCGGGAGCGGCCGGAGCCGCGGTGGTCGAGCGGGGTGCGGCGCGGGTGACGGTCGTCGTCGACGCGGGGACCGGCACCGCGCGCCTCGCCGGCGGCCCCGAGATCGCCGCGAGCACCGCCGAGCGCCTGGCCTGCGACGCCCGGGCCCGGGTGCTGCTCACCGACCGCGCCGCGAACCGGATGTACCTCGGCCGGAGCAGGCGCCTGGCGAGCCCGGCGCAGATCGCCGCCCTGACCGCCGACGGCGGCGGTTGCTGCCGGTTCCCGGGGTGCCACCACACACGCCACCTGCACGCCCACCACGTCCGGCACTGGCTGCGGGGCGGGCCGACGGACGTCGACAACCTGGTCCTGCTCTGCTCGTTCCACCACCGGCTGGTGCACGATCACGGCTACCTGGTCCTGCGCCCACCCGGCGAGGACTGGCTGTTCCACCGGCCCGACGGCACTGCCGTCGAGGCCACGGGCAGACCGCTGGACGGCAGCGCCGAGTCCCTCGTCGAACGGAACACGCGGGCCCGGCTGCGGATCGATCGCAGCACCCTCACCCCGGACTGGTACGGCGACCGGCTCGACCCCGAGCCGATCCTCGACGCCCTGCTCCCGCCCGGCACGACGGCCGCCGCGGCCTGAACCCCGCAGGTCCTCCGCCGGGCGACCGAGCACCCACACGGCCGGAAGAGGACGCGGGCCACAGCGCACCGGCCGGTGGGAGACCGCCGGAGACCGGCGCGGAACCGGTGGGCGGGAGGACGGACCGCGTTCCGCGGAACGCGACGTCGGCCTGCCCACCCAGCATCCACGCCCGGACCGGCCTGCGCCTTCGTGACCGGCCCGGTCAGCGCGTCGCCTGGACGGTGACACCCAGTGGCACATCGGGGAGGCCGTCGGTCACGTGCCACTCGCCGTCGTCGTCCTCGGCCATCCGGCCGGGCAGGGCCTCCCAGGGGACGGCCCGGTGCTCGGTGAGACCGGACAGCGTCGGTCCCTGGTCGAGGAGCGCGGTGACGATCTCACCGAGGCCGTGGTTCCACTCGTGGGATCGGCGACGAGTGCGTCCACGCCGTAGTCGGGGCTCTGCGCGTGCAGCGGGGCGCGGTCGTCCCAGGAGGCGCGGTCGAGGGAGAGCGAACGGTCCACCCGCCGGCAGAGCACGGGCGGGCCGCGGGGACGAGCGGTTTCCGGTCCCGGTAGACAGGTCCGATGCGCTGGTACGCCGAACGCCCCGACCGGATCGCCCGCCAGGTCGTCGCCGACGTCGTCGCGCTGCTGTGGACGGTCCTCGCCGTCACCGCCGGCGTGGCCGTGCACGACGGGTTGTCCGCGCTGCGTGGGCCCGGAGACTCGCTGGTCGCCGCGGGCGGACGGGTCTCCGACACCTTCACCGGCGTCGCCGGGGCGGTCGGTTCGATCCCGTTCATCGGGTCCGACCTGGCCCGCGCGCTGGATCCGGCCGCGGGGGCGGGCACCGAGCTCGTCGCGGCGGGGCGGGAGTTCGGCGACGCCGTCGGCACCCTCGCGACGGGGGCGCTGGTCGTCGTCCCGCTGGTGATGCTGCTGCCGGTGCTGCTCGGCTGGCTGCCGCTGCGGCTGCGCTACGCCCGGCGGGCCGGTGCCGCCGTCGCGGCGCGGACCGCCGCGCCG
>NZ_JAMXSG010000134.1:0-15281 GCF_024124365.1 Pseudonocardia sp. McavD-2-B | reverse complement strand
CCGGCCGCGGTCGCACCGCCCGCGCCGCCCGCAGCGCTGCCGTCGCCGGTGCCCTCGGCGGCCGGTGACCCGGGCCGCTGGGGCCGCGCCGCCGACGACGGGACCATCACCCTGGTCACCGCCGACGGCGAGCGGGTCGTCGGCTCCTACCAGGCCGGTCCGCCCGCGGAGGGCCTGGAGCACTACGCGAAGCGGTTCGACGCGCTGGTCACCGAGACCGAGGTGCTCGCCGCACGGATCGCCGGCGGCGGGGACGCGAAGGCGTCGCTCACCGCGCTCACCGCGCTGCGCGAGGGCCTCGGCGAGGCGCACGTGGTCGGGGACGTGCCCGCCCTGCGCGAGCGGCTCGACGAGCTGGTCGGCCGGGCCGAGCAGGGCGTCAGCGCGGCGAAGGAGGAGCGCGAGCGCGCCCGGCACGACGCCGTCGCCCGCAAGGAGGCGCTCGCCGTCGAGGCCGAGAAGATGGCCGCGGACTCCACCCAGTGGAAGCAGGCCGGGGACCGGTTCAAGGCGATCCTCGACGAGTGGCGCACCGTCCGCGGCGTCGACAAGAAGACCGACGAGCAGCTGTGGAAGCGCTTCTCGAAGGCCCGTGAGGCGTTCAACCGGCGGCGCGGCTCGCACTTCGCCGACCTCGACCGCCAGCGGGTCACCGCGAAGGCCCGCAAGGAGGAGCTCGTCGACCGGGCCGAGGCCCTGGCCGACTCCGACGAGTGGAACGCGACCGCGGCCGCCTACCGCGACCTGATGACCGAGTGGAAGGCGGCGGGCCGCGCCCACCGCGAGGCCGACGACGCGCTGTGGGCCCGCTTCCGCGGCGCGCAGGACCGCTTCTTCGCCCGCCGCGGGGAGCACTTCTCCGCCCGCGACACCGAGTTCGCCGAGAACGCCGAGGCGAAGCGGGCCCTGCTCGCCGAGGCCGAGACGATCGACCTGTCCGACCCGGACGGCGCACGGGCCCGGCTGCGCGAGGTCCAGGAGCGCTGGGAGGCCATCGGCAAGGTCCCGCGCGAGGAGATCCGCACCCTGGAGGGGCGGCTGCGCGGGATCGAGGACAAGGTCGCCGCCGCCGCGGACGCGCAGTGGCGCCGCACCGACCCCGAGGCCCAGGCCCGCGTGGAGCAGTTCCGGGTGCGGGTCGAGCAGTTCGAGGCGCAGGCGGAGAAGGCCGAGGCGGCCGGCGACGGCAGGCGCGCCGAGCAGGCCCGTGCGCAGGCGGCGCAGTGGCGGGAGTGGCTGACCGCCGCCGAACAGGCGGTCGACGAGCGGTAGGGGGGTCAGTCGCGCTGCAGCGCGGCGCCCGCCCACACGAAGGTCAGCAGCACGACCGCGATCACGCCGAGGACCATCCCGAACCCGGGGCCGGCCTCGGCGCCGGTCTGCTGCGACCAGATCGCCCACAGCCCGTTCACCGAGGAGATCCCGCAGCCGAAGGCCGCCAGCCAGGCGAGCGCCCACAGCCGGGTCAGCAGCGCGGCCGCGGACACCACGACGGCGAACCCGGTCATCGTGAACGAGAACAGCGTCGGCAGCGGCCCGGAGGTGCCGGAGGCCAGCACCTGCCAGCCCGGGGTGCCCGCCACCCACGGGAGCAGCAGCGCGGCGACGGCGGCGACGATCGCCACCGCGATCAGCATGGCGCGCGCGCCCGGGTCGATCCGGCGGGCGACACCGCGCCCGGCCCGGTCGATCTCGGCGCGGGTCTCCGGGGACACGTCGCTCATCGGGTACCTCCGGTGGTGGCGGGGACGCCGCAGGACGGCGCGGCGGGTGCCGGCTCGGGCGCCGGGGCGCCGAACGCGGGCAGTCCCAGGGTGGTGGGTGCCCCGGATGGGCGCTCGCCGGCCTCGGCTGCGTCACCGGCGCGGGTGCGGCGGTGGGTGAGCACACCGCCGTCGGCGACGAGGTGGTGCGGGGCACCGCGGTCGATCCGGACGGTGACGATGTCGCCCGGCCGGATGCCGGTCGCGTCCCCGGGCGCGAAGTGCACGAGCCGCCCGTCGCGGGCGCGGCCGGTGAGCCGGGCGGTCGCCGCGTCCTTGCGGCCCTCGCCGGTGGACACCAGCAGCTCGACCTCGGTGCCCTCCTGCTTGCGGTTCTCCTCCCAGGAGATCCGCTCCTGCAGCGCGACGAGGCGCTCGTAGCGCTCCTGCACGACGGCCTTGGGCAGCTGGTCGGGCAGGTCCGCGGCGGGCGTCCCGGGGCGCTTCGAGTACTGGAAGGTGAACGCCGCGGCGAACCGGGCCCGCTCGACGACGTCGAGGGTGTCCTGGAAGTCCTGCTCGGTCTCGCCGGGGAAACCGACGATGATGTCGGTGGTGATCGCCGCGTGCGGGATCGACTCCCGCACTTCGGCCAGGATCGACAGGAACCGCTCCGAGCGGTAGCTGCGGCGCATCCGGCGCAGGACGTCGTCGGAGCCGGACTGCAGCGGCATGTGCAGCTGCGGGCAGACGTTCGGGGTCTGCGCCATCGCGGCGATCACGTCGGAGGTGAAGTCGCGCGGGTGCGGGCTGGTGAACCGCACCCGCTCCAGCCCCTCGACCTCGCCGCAGGCCCGCAGGAGCTTCGAGAACGCCTGCCGATCACCCATGTCCGAGCCGTAGGCGTTCACGTTCTGCCCCAGCAGGGTCACCTCGAGCACGCCGTCGGCGGCGAGGGTCTGCACCTCGGCGAGCACGTCGCCGGGGCGCCGGTCGCGCTCCTTGCCGCGCAGCGACGGCACGATGCAGAACGTGCAGGTGTTGTTGCAGCCCACCGAGATCGACACCCAGCCGGCGTAGGCGGAGTCGCGGCGCGCGGGCAGCGTCGAGGGGAACACCTCGAGCGCCTCGGCGATCTCGACCTGCGCCTGTTCGTTGTGCCGGGCCCGCTCCAGCAGCGTCGGCAGGGCGTGCACGTTGTGCGTGCCGAACACGACGTCGACCCACGGGGCCCGCCGCGTGATCGTGTCGCGGTCCTTCTGGGCCAGGCAGCCGCCCACGGCGATCTGCATGTCCGGGTTCGCGACCTTGCGGGGGCGCAGGTGCCCGAGGTTGCCGTAGAGCTTGTTGTCCGCGTTCTCCCGCACCGCGCAGGTGTTGAACACGACGACGTCGGCGGTGTCGGGGTCCTCGGCCCGGGCGTACCCGGCGTCCTCCAGCAGACCGGCCATCCGCTCCGAGTCGTGCACGTTCATCTGGCACCCGTAGGTGCGCACGGTGTAGCTGCGGCTCACACACCCGAGGGTAGGCGCCCGGTGCGACGACGCCGGGACGGGGCCGTCGGGGATGATGGGCGGGTGCACCGGCCCGGGCCCCCGCTGACGAGGCGCACCGTGCTGCGCGCGGGGGCGGCGTTCGGTCTGGGGGCGGGGCTGGCCGCCTGTACCGGGCCCCGGCCCGCCGCCCCGCTGGTGATCGCCGGCGGGGTGCAGCCGGGGGTGTACATCAACCTCGCGCGCACGCTGTCGGAGATCTGGCGGGAACGGCTCGGGCTCGCCGCGGCCCCGCAGGTGCTGGGGACCGCGGGCAGCGCACAGAACATGGAGCTCCTGACCAGCGGGGCGGCCGCGGTCACGATCAGCCAGGTCGACGTGGCCGCCGACGTCGCCGCCCGCACCACCGGCCCGGCCGAGCCGCGCGCACTGGCCCGGCTCTACGACGACGTCACCCACATCGTCGTGCGCGCGGACTCCGACCTGCGCAGCATCGCCGACCTGCGCGGGCGGCGGGTGTCGATCGGCCCGGGCGGCAGCGGCTACCAACCGATCGCGATCCGGCTGCTCGACGTCGCCGGGATCGGTGTCGCGGGCCTGGGCACCCGCGCGGAGCTGGGCCTCACGGACGCGACGGCGGCGCTGCGCGAGGGCACTCTCGACGCGTTCTTCTGGTCCGGCGGGGTCCCCACCGACGGCGTGCGGGAGCTGGCCGCACAGGTCCCGATCCGACTGCTGGAGCTCGGCGGCGTGCTCGACCGCATGCGCGACCGGTATCCCGTCTACTCGGTGGCGACGGTCCCCGCGAACACCTACGGCCTGCCCGGCCCGGTGTCGTGTCTGTCGGTGCGCAACGCGCTGCTGGTCACCGAGGGGATGGACGCCGACCTGGCCGGCGCACTCATCCGCGCCGCCTTCGACGAGCAGCCGCGGCTGGCCCAGGCCAGCCCGGCCGCGGTGACCGTCGACTCCCGCTCGGCGATCGGCACCCAGCCGATCCCGCTGCACGACGGCGCCGTCGCGTTCTACCGGGCCACCAAGGGCTACTGAGGTGCCCCCGGGCGCAGCCACAGCGTGACCCGCAGCCCGCCGCCCGGGGCGGCGCCCAGCTGCAGGCTCCCGCCGGCCGCGGCGGCGGTCCGCACCGCGATGGCCAGACCCAGCCCGCTGCCCTCGACGTTGGTCTGACCGGGCGCCCGCCAGAACCGGTCGGTGGCCCGGGCCCGGTCCTCCGGCGCCAGGCCGGGCCCGCCGTCGACGACGCTGACACCGATCCGGTCCGCGGTGCGCAGCGTCGCGACCCGCACCCGTCGCCCGGCCGGGGTGTACTTGAGCGCGTTGTCGAGCAGCGCGTCGAGCACCGACTCCAGCGCGGGCTCGCCGATCAGGGCGTGCAGGCCGTGCGGGCCGCTGCGGCGCAGCTCGATCCCGGAGTGCTCGGCCAGCGGCCGCCAGTTGTCCACCCGCTCGGCGATGACGACGTCGAGGTCGGTGTCCTCGGCGTCACCCGGGTCCTCCACCGCGCGCTCGGCGCGGGCCAGCGCGAGCAGCCCGTCGAGCACCCGGGACAGCCGCTCGGCCTCCTCCATCGCCGCGAGGTGGTCGTCGGCGGCGGCCGGGTCGACGTGCCCGTCGAGGTTGGACAGCCGCAGGCGCAGCGCCGTGAGCGGGTTGCGCAGCTGGTGGGAGGCGTCGGCGACGAACGCGCGCTGCGCGGCCAGCGCCTCGCGCACCGTCTCGGTCATCCGGTCGAACGACCCGGCCAGCGAACGCAGCTCCGGCGGGCCGCTGCGGCGCGACGGCGGACCGGGCGGCCCCCCGGCGACGACGGCGGTCCCGACCCGGCCCATCGCCTCGTCGAGCCGGCGGACCGGGCGCAGCACCCAGGCGGTCAGCGGCAGCGCGACCAGGGTGCCGGCGAGCAGCGCGAACACCGCGGCCCCGGCGATCAGCGACCAGGTGCGCACCGCCTCGGCCCGCAGTGCGTCGGTCGGTGACACCGTCGCCACCGCGCCGACGACCTCGCCGTCGACGAGCACCGGCTCGGCCAGCACCAGCGGCCGGGCGTCCCACGGCATCAGCAGCGGGTAGGTCGACGAACGGCGCCCGGCCAGCGCGACCGCGGTCCGCTCGGTGGCGTAGTCCCCCAGCTCGGGCAGCCGGTCGGCCGGGCGGGACGCGGTCAGTGTCCGGCCGGTCCGGTCGACCACGAGCACCGCGACGCCGTAGACGTCGTCGTAGCGGGTGATCTCGTCGGTGAAGGTGGTGAGCGCGGAGCTGCCCGCGGGGGCCTCGATGAGCGGGCGCTGCGCGGTGGAGGCGAAGGAGATCGTGTCGGTGAGCCGGTCGGTGAAGACCTCCTCCTGGGCGCGCTGGGCGGCGGTCCAGGCGAGCGGGACGCCCAGCCCGGCGGCGAGCAGCCCGACGAGCACGAGCACGACCAGCAGCAGCCGGCTGCGCACGGGTCAGTCCTCGGTGGCGGCGAAGCGGTACCCGACGCCGCGCACGGTGCGCACCAGCTCGGGGCGGCCGAGCTTGGTCCGCAGCGTCGCCACGTGCACGTCGAGGGTCCGGTTCGCGCCCGCCCAGCCGCGCCCCCACACCTCGGCGACGATCTGGGCGCGGGTGCAGACGGCGCCGTCGGCGCGGGCGAGCAGCGACAGCACCTGGAACTCCTTGCGGGTGAGCACCACCTGCTCCCCGGCGACGGTGACCTCGTGCCGTTCGGGGTCGACGCGGACGTCGCCGACGGTCACCGGGGCCGACCCGGCCGGGGCGACCGTGCCGTCGTCACCGACCTTGCGGCGGCGCTGCACCGCGTGCACCCGGGCCACGAGCTCGCCGATGTCGTAGGGCTTGACCAGGTAGTCGTCGGCGCCGGTGTGCAGACCGGCGATGCGGTCGGTGACCTCGCCGCGGGCGGTCACCATCAGCACCGGGACCTCGGAGACGGCGCGGATCGCACGGCAGACGTCGAGCCCGTCGGCGTCGGGGAGGCCCAGGTCGAGCAGCACGACGTCGACGCCGTCGAGGTGGTCGACGGCGCCGCGGCCGTGGTCGAGTCGGGTCGTGGTCATCCCGTGCCGGTGCAGCGCCGGGCGCAGCGCGGCGGCGACCCGGTCGTCGTCCTCGATCAGCAGGATGTGCACCGCTGCCCGCCCTTTCCGTTACGTGGCCGAGACCCTAAAGGTTCCTCAAGGTGGTGGACTCGCATGTCCGTTCCGTCCAGGCTCTCGCCATGTCCGGAGGCAGCATGACCAGCCCGCCCGCGTCCAGCACTCCCATGGTGCGGATGGCCGGGGTGCAGAAGCACTTCGGCGACCTCCACGTGCTGCGCGACATCGATCTCGACGTCGCCCGTGGTGAGGTCGTCGTCGTCCTCGGCCCCTCCGGTTCCGGCAAGTCCACACTCTGCCGCACGATCAACCGTCTCGAGCCGATCGACACCGGCACGATCGAGATCGACGGCACCGCGCTGGCTGCAGAGGGCAAGGCGCTGGCCGCCCTGCGCGCCGACGTCGGCATGGTCTTCCAGTCGTTCAACCTGTTCGCGCACAAGACGATCCTGGAGAATGTCACGCTGGCCCCGCTCAAGGTCCGCGGCGCCTCCAAGGCCGAGGCCGAGAAGACCGGGCTGGCGCTGCTGGAGCGCGTCGGCATCGCGAACCAGCGCGACAAGTACCCGGCGCAGCTGTCCGGCGGCCAGCAGCAGCGCGCGGCGATCGCCCGCGCGCTGGCGATGAAGCCGAAGGTGATGCTCTTCGACGAGCCGACCTCGGCGCTGGACCCGGAGATGGTCAACGAGGTGCTCGACACCATGACCTCGCTGGCCAAGGAGGGCATGACGATGGTCGTCGTGACCCACGAGATGGGCTTCGCCCGCCGGGCCGCGCACCGCGTCGTGTTCATGAGCGACGGCGAGATCGTCGAGGACTCCACGCCCGACGACTTCTTCACCGCGCCGCGCAGCGACCGGGCCAAGGACTTCCTCGGCAAGATCCTCTCCCACTGACCCACCCCACCCCGACGAGCGGAGCGAACGTGAAGAGAACCCGCATCCTGGTGGCGGCCGCCCTGGCCGCCACCCTGGCCCTGGCCGGCTGCGGCCAGGAGGGCGCACCGGGCGCCGAGGGCTCGGGCTACGAGCCCACCGTCGCACAGAACGTCGAGGTCGCCGGTTCGCCGACGTTCGCGGCGATGAAGCAGCGCGGCCGCGTGATCGTCGGCGTCAAGGACGACCAGCCGGGCCTCGGTTTCCGCGACGCCACCACGGGCCAGTTCACCGGCTTCGACATCGACATCGCCAGGATGGTCGCCGGCGGTCTCGGCTTCTCCCCGGACCAGATCGACTACAAGGTCGTCCCGTCCGCGGCACGTGAGGACGTCATCGAGCGCGGCGAGGTCGACTACTACGTCGGCACCTACACGATCAACGACAAGCGCAAGCAGCGCGTCGGGTTCGCCGGGCCGTACTACACCGCGGGCCAGGGCCTGCTCGTGCGCGCCGACGACAACGCGATCACCGGCCCGCAGACGCTGCAGGGCAAGAAGGTCTGCTCGGTCACCGGCTCGACCCCGATCCAGCGGGTCCGGGACCAGAACCTCACCGAGGCGGCGAACATCGTCGAGTTCCAGACCTACACCCAGTGCGTCGACCAGCTGATCAACAACCAGGTCGACGCCGTCACCACGGACGACGCGATCCTGCTCGGCTACGCCTCGCAGAACCCGGAGCAGCTGAAGGTCGTCGGGGAGAAGTTCTCCTCCGAGCCCTACGGCATCGGCCTGCCGAAGAACGACACCGCGCTGCGCACCAAGGTCAACGACCTGCTGCAGGCCGCGATCGACGACGGCACCTGGAAGACGATCTACGACGGCACCCTGGGCAAGTCCGGCACCCAGGCCCAGCCGCCGGCGATCGACCGCTACTGATCCCGTGACGCGGCCGGTCCCCGGGTGGTCCCGGGGACCGGCCGCGTCCACGACGTACGGAAGGAGAGCACCGCGGTGGACGTCCTCCTGGACAACCTGGACCTCTACGTCCGGGGCTTCGGCGGAACCCTCGCTCTGTTCGTGGTCTCCGGGATCGCCTCGCTGGTCCTTGGCACGATAATCGCAGGGATGCGGGTAAGCCCGATCCCGGCCCTGCGAAGCTTCGGCACCGTCTACGTGACGATTCTGCGGAACACACCGCTCACCCTGGTGCTGTTCTTCTTCGCCTTCGCCTACCCGCGGCTGGAACTGGTCGAGCTGTCGTTCTTCGCATTGGCCTGCACCGGCCTGACTCTCTACACCGCCGCGTTCGTCTGCGAGGTCGTGCGGTCCGGCATCAACACGGTCCCGGTTGGGCAGGCGGAGGCGGCCCGAGCGCTGGGGTTCACCTTCACCCAGACGCTGAAGCAGATCGTGCTGCCGCAGGCGGTCCGCGCGGTGGTGCCGCCGATGACGAATGTCCAGATCGCGCTGCTGAAGAACACGACGATCGCGTCGATCATTGCCGTGTTCCAGGCCGGCAGCATCTACGCCAGCCTGTCCGAACGCGGTTACAACGTCCTTGTCGGGCTGTTGTGGGTCGCATTGTTTTTCGTAGTCCTTGTCGTACCACTCACCCTGCTGCAACGACAGCTGGACGCCCGCTGGAGCTCCGCCCGATGACAACACCGCCGTCGGTCCCCGCGCGGCGGACCGCTCCGACTCGCCCGGAGGTGCGCCGATGAGTTCGGTCCTCTACGACATCCCCGGTCCGGCAGCCCGGGTCCGCAACCGGACCCTCGGCATGGTCGGGACGTTCGTGGTCATCGCGATCATCGGGTTCGTCCTCTGGCGCTTCTACGACGCGGGCCAGTTCTCCCCACGCCTGTGGGAATGGATCACCTATATCAACATCCAGTACCTGCTGCTGGATGCGCTCTGGGCGACCGTCAGCGCGTTTCTCGTCGCCGGAGCGCTGTCGCTGCTGTTCGGCGCTGTGTTCGCTTGCGGCCGGCTGTCGGACCACCGGTGGGTCAGTGCCCCGTCGACGCTGATCGTCGAGCTCTTTCGCGCCGTCCCTCTGCTGATTCTGATCTTCATTCTGTACTACGGTCTGTCCCAGGGCGTCGGCGTCGACATCAACACATTCTGGGCATTGGTACTCGGCTTGATGCTCTACAACGGCTCCGTACTCGCCGAGGTCTTCCGGGCCGGTATCAACGCGGTCCCGCGCGGTCAGCGGGAGGCCGCGTACGCGCTGGGGATGCGCAAGACCCAGGTGATGACCAGCGTTCTGCTCCCTCAGGCGTTCCGCTCGATGCTCCCGACGATCCTGTCGCAGCTCGTGGTGGTCCTGAAGGATACCGCGCTCGGGTTCATCATCCTCTACCCCGAGCTGCTCTACCAGGCGCGCTTCCTGGGCAGCCAGAACCAGCTGGGCTCGCCGATCCTGCCGGTCGCGCTGATCATCGCGGTCCTCTACATCGGGCTGTGTCTGATCCTGACCGGTGTCTCGCGCCTGGTGGAGAAGCGCCTGTCGCAGGGGCCGCGCAGCGGCGGGGCGAAGCCAGCCGACCCGGAGCCGACCGCACCGCAGACGCCGTCCGGTGCCGGTTTCGCGGGCGGCGCCCCGAACTGATCTCGCACCCACGACCAGTACGGGCCCGGCGCGACACTCCGAGGTCGCGCCGAGCCGTCGTGTATGGAGATGGCGCAGGAACGCGTCGAGGGCAGCGGGGAACCCCGGGGCAGCCGGACCTGAATCGCGCCATCATGGCCGAGGGGGCGGATCGCGCCGTCGTCGCCGATGCCCAGGATCGTCGCCCCGATACTGGGCCGACACCTTTATCGTCAACTTGTCGGAGCCAGCCCTAGCGCAGCGGCACGAGCTCACTCCAGCCGCCGACCGTGCCCTCACCTGCACCTCATTTCCGGAGGGACCAGATCCGGTCTTCGCTTACGGGTGGACCCACGGGACCGCATACAATGACCACGAATTCCCGTCGCTAGGGCCACCCCCGTTCGAAGTGCAGTAAATATCGCTGTATGCACCGGAGTTGGCAGCATTGAGTGAAGCGCCAGCAATCTCACATTCGTTCCGACTGCTATAGTCGCCCATGTACTGCGGCTTTTGATTCGGCTCCTGCCCCCAGGCAGTTCCTGGCGCAAAGATTGCGCAGCCGGCCATGAGCGCCATGAAAACGCCGGTCGAACCCTTTTTCGACATTATTTCACCTTTCATTGAGAGAGAGTCGACAGGTGATTGCAACCACCACATGCAGCCTAGATTCAGGATAGAACCCGATCCAGCACGACTCATGGATCCACCCTCTCGAGTGAAGCTTGACAACGTTTGACTACTCTGAATATACGAAACTTGCCAATGCGGCCAACCTTTGGCGTATTGACTCCTCATAGTTCGACATCCGAACACCGCCGCAGAACAACAAGCGCCGTCGGCCGGCGATTCTGAGGTGCTGGGAGCCCGGTCCAGAAGGAGCAGCCGCCGTTGACGGTGGCGAGGCCCGCGACGGAGAACACGAGCGTCGACGCGACAGTGGTCTATCTGGGCTCGCGACCAGCGGCCCGAGCGGCTCGCAAGGACGGTTGCTCGGGTACTCGGGGACTCACTCCGTGTACTCGATCCGAGCTGTTCTCCCTCACAGAAACGTGACGTCGGCGTCGAGGCCGGGCCTACCGTTCGCGCGTAGCCTTCAGACCACCGGCAGGTCGAACACAGGTGACAGTTCCGCAGTGCGTTCGGAGCCAGAGCCAGCCGGACGGCATTGTGGCTGGCACCGCGCCGCATCGACCATCACAGGTTCTCGATGTGCACCGGCACGATGCCTTCCTCCGGGGGGAGCCCGAACCCGAACACCCGGGAGTAGAACGCCAGCTCGGCGTCGAGCGCCCGCCGGATGTTGGCGGCCGCGCGGAAGCCGTGCTGCTCGCCGGCGAACAGCAGGTAGGCCACCGGAACACCGCGCGAGCGCAGCGCGTCGACGATCATCTCCGACTGATTCGGCGGGACGATCGCGTCCTCGTCGCCCTGCAGCACGATCAGCGGGGTGGCGAAGCGCTCCACGTGGGTCAGCGGCGAGCGCTCGGCGTACACGGCCCGGGCCGCCGGCCACGGCCCGACCAGCCCGTCGAGGTAGCGCGACTCGAACTTGTGGGTGTCGCGGGCCAGCGCGGCCAGGTCGGCGACGCCGAAGTGGTCGGCCCCGGCGGAGAAGGGGGTGTCGGCGCGGGCCAGCGCGGCCAGCGTGGTGAACCCGCCCGCCGAGCCGCCGCGGATCGCCATCCGCGCCGGGTCGACGCGGCCGGTGTCGGCGAGCGTGCGGGCCGCGGCGAGGCAGTCGGCCACGTCGACGATCCCCCACGCGCCCTTCAGCTGCTCGCGGTAGGCGCGGCCGTAGCCGGTGGAGCCGCCGTAGTCGACGTCGACGACGCCGAACCCGCGGCTGGTCCAGTACTGCACCCCGACCGACAGCACCGGCGTCGCCGAGCCGGTGGGACCGCCGTGGATGACCACGAGCAGCGGCGGCAGCTCCCCGGCGGGGGCGTCGTGCGCGCCCAGCGGCGGGTAGTAGAGCGCGTAGCCGGTGCGCGGGCTGCCCGCGGCGTCCGACGACAGGAACGTGATCGGCTCGGGCACCGACACCGTCTCCGGGTGCAGGCCCAGGTCGCGCGGGGCGCGCAGGGTCTGCACGCCGGCGGCCCCGGGCTCCCCCGCCCCCTCGGGGGCCGGAACGACCCGGTGCACACCCGGTTCCGCGGTGGGCGACCCGGCGACGCAGACCACCGCGTAGGGCCCGTCGGCGCGCACCGAGCCGATCGCGGTGAACGGGGTGTCCAGCTCGATGATCCGGCCGTCGAGCTCGCGCACGGCGAGCGCGTCGAAGCCCTGCGACGAGCGCGCGAACACCACCCGGCCGTCGTCGAGGACGGCGTAGCGCGACCCGCCGAGCGCCCACCCGGGCACCCCGATCTCGGCGTCGAGCCGGACCAGGGTCTCGATGTCGTGGCCGGGCATCCAGCGGTAGAGGTTCCACCAGCCGGTGCGGTCGGACAGGAAGGTGAGCGACCCGTCGGGCTGCCACTGCGGTTCGGTGACCGACTCGCCCGGCCCGCCCGCGACGACGGTGTCCTCCCCGCTCCCGAGGTCACGGACGGTCAGCTCCACGTCGTCCCACGGCATCGACGGGTGGTCCCACGACAGCCACGCCAGGGTCTCGCCGTCCGGGGAGATGCGCGGCGCGGCGACGAAGTCCGAGCCGCTGACCAGGACCTCCGGCACCGAGGGCCGCCGGGCGTCGAGCCGGACGATCTCGTTCACGACCTCGGCGGACGGAGTGTGCTCGGCGTGGTGGTGCTCACGGACCGCGACCAGCCAGGAGCCGTCGGGGGCGACGTCGCCGTCGGCCCAGCGGTCCCCGCGCGGCACCGCGGGGGCGGGGGTGAGCGCGACCGGCTCGCCGCCGCGGTCGAGGCGGTAGAGACGCTGGTCAGTCCACTCGACGTACCAGACGGCGCCGGGGCTGCCGGCGTGCAGCCACCACGCGCCGCCGCCGTACTCGTGCACGGCGGTGCGGGCGTTCGCGCCGTCGGGGAGCAGGTCGCCGCGGGCGCCGTCGTCGGTGCGGCGGACCAGCTGGATCCGGCCGCCCTCGGCGGCCCGGCCCTCGGCCCAGACCACGCCGGTGTCCTCGGTCCCGGGCTCGCCGTCGGGCCGCACCTCGCCCAGCCGGACCGCGGCCGTCACCACCACCTCGGACGTGACCGGTGTCGGCCACGACCCGTACCCGGAGATCGTCACGGCGCCCACGCTAGTCATGCCCGGGGGGCGGTGCCCGTAGGCGGGGTCCCTACCTCCCGGCCCGCGCGACGGTCGCGCGGGCCCGGGCGAGCACCGGTGCGTCGACCATCTCGCCGTCGTGGCGGAACACCCCGGGGTGGTGCTGCGCCTCGGCGAGCAGGGCGCGGGCGTGCTCGACCTCGGCGTCGGTCGGGCGGAACCCGCGACGCACCACCTCCACCTGCGAGGGGTGGATGCAGACCTTCGCCGCGAAGCCGGCGTTCGCGGCGTCGGTGGCGTCGGCGAGCAGGCGGTCGGTGTCGGCGATGTCGGTGAGGACGGTGTCGACCGGGACCGCGCCGGCGGCGCGGGCGGCGTAGAGGACGCGGGTGCGGGCCTCGGTGAGCGCCGGCCCGTAGCCGCCGCCGGCGGTCCGCCCGGTGCGCCCGCCCAGGTCGGCGAGCAGGTCCTCGCTGCCCCACATGAGCGCGGTGCAGTTCGCGGCCCGCGCGATCGCGGGTGCCTGCAGCACGCCGTGCGCGGTCTCGCAGAGCGCGATCACCGGGTGCGGGGCCAGCGCCTCGACCGCGACGGCGCTGGTGGCCATCGGCAGCATCAGCGTGAGGCCGGGGTGGGCGGCCAGCGCGGCGACGTCGCCGTCGTGGGCGGCGGTGCCCGGCGCGTTGATGCGCACGATCACCCGGGTCCGGTCCAGCTCCGCCAGCGCGGCGACGACCGCGTCGCGCGCGGCGTCCTTGTCGTCCGGGCCGACCGCGTCCTCCAGGTCGAGGATGACGGCGTCGGCCGCGGCGAGCGCCTTGGCGTAGCGGTCGGGCCGGTTCCCCGGGCAGAACAGCACGGCGGGCCCGTGGTCGAGGGGCTGGGCGGTGTCCACGGGCGTTCCTCCGGTCCGACGGCGACTCTCGCCCGCCCAGCATCTCCGGTCGCCCGGTGATCGGCAGCACCGGCGGGTCCCGGCCGGTCGGCGGTGCCGCCCGGCGGGACGGCCGCGGGCCCTCACCCGTCCCGGCGCCGGGCCGACACCGCCTCCCGCAGCAGCCGCACCGCGTCCGGCAGCGCCCCCGGCCGCAGCACCGGCGCCAGCCCCACCACGCCGCGCAGCCCGGTCCACCAGCGGACCTGCCCGTCGGTGCGCAGCACCCCCACCCCCGGGGTCCGGCAGCCCGCGACGGCGGCGGGCAGGTTCGGGTAGATCTCGGCGAGCCGCGGCTCCCGGCAGGACCGTGCCCGCACCCGCACCGTCACGCAGCCGGGCAGCTCCTGCGCGATCCGCGAGCAGGGGGCGCAGGCCGCGTCGTGCACGACCACGAGCTCCCGGATCCGCGTGCGCGCCACGCGGCCATCATCGCCGCACGCCGCGGTCACCGCAGCAGGGCCGCCGCCAGCTCGACGGGGTGCGACAGCATCGGGTGGTGCCCGCCGGGGACCACCTCCGGCACCACGCCGCGCAGCCGCCGGGCGAGCATCGTGCGCACGAACGCGGCGGGGAACAGCTTGTCCTCGCGGCACAGCAGGTAGCGGGTCCGCACGTCCGGCCAGGCGTCGCGCGGCCAGGGCTGGTCGAACGGCGTCGCCGACTGCGCGCGCTCGTGGCGCAGCGCCTCGTCGGCCACCGGCTCGTCGACGTCGTGGTAGAAGAGCGCGACGACGTCGTCGGGGTCGCGCCCGTCGCGCGCGTCCTGCGCGGCCCGGGCCGCGCCCTGCCCGGTCGCCTCCCACCAGTCCGACGCGGACTCCCCCGGCGCCGGCACCATCGCCGTCACCAGGACGAGCTCACGGACCGCGAGCCGGTCACAGACCAGCGGAGCGCTGAACCCGCCGAAGGAGTGCGCGACGACCACGAGGTCGCCCGGATCGCTCCCCACCGCCGCGACGACGGCGTCGGCGTAGGTCTCCAGCGTGGCGGTGTCGTCGTCGCAGGGCAGCTCGGCGGGCACCGCGCGGTGCCCGCGGCGGGTCAGCTCCGTGGCGAGCGGGCCGAGGTACCAGGTGTCGCTCCCCGCCCCGGGGACCAGCGCGAACGTCGTCATGTCCACTACGACCGGTCCCGGCGGGCGGACTCATCGGCCGCGCGCGGGTACCGTCGGCGACCCACCCGCGAGGAGGCCCGATGAGCGACCCGACCCCGCAGCCCGAGCCCGCCGTGCCCGACCCGGTCGAGCCCGCGTCGGGCTGGACCGACTCCGGTGCGCCGACGTTCTCCCGGGTCCGCGAGACCGTCGAGGCCCGTGCGGCGACCGCGGGCGCCGCCGCCGGGCTCGCCGCCGACGACGACCGCGCCCGCGAGGCCGAGGA
>NZ_JAMXSG010000133.1:0-15355 GCF_024124365.1 Pseudonocardia sp. McavD-2-B | reverse complement strand
CGCCATCGTCGCGAGCTCCCCGGCCAGCTCGGCCGCGATCCGCGGGCGCGGGGCGCTCGCCCCGGGCTCGGCGAACGCGCCGGGCACGCGCAGCACCCCGGCCGCCCGGTCGGCCTTGAGGTCGACCCGTCCGACGAGCTCGCCGTCGAGCAGGAACGGGAAGACGTAGTAGCCGTACTCCCGCTTCGGCTCCGGCACGTAGATCTCGATGCGGTAGCGGAACCCGAAGATGCGCTCGGTCCGGTCCCGCTCCCACACCAGCGGGTCGAACGGGCACAGCAGCGCCCGGCCGGTCACCGCGCGCGGCACCCGGGCCGCCGGGTCCCGGTAGGCGGGCCGGGCCCAGCCGCGCACAGTCACCGGTTCCAGGGCACCCGCGTCGACGAGTTCGGCGATCGCGGTGCGGGTGCGCTCCGGGCCGAGCCGGTAGTAGTCGCGCAGGTCGCTCTCGGTACCGATGCCCAGCGCGGACGCGGACCTGGCCACGAGCTCGCGCGCGGCGTCCGCCGGGTCCGGTACGGGCTGCGCGAGGACCTCCGGGGGCAGCACACGCGAGGGCAGGTCGTAGTGGCGTTCGAAGTGGACACGGGTGCCGACCGACAGCTCGCCGGTCGCGAACAGGTACTCGCAGACCCGCTTGACCTCCGAGCGCTCCCACCACGTCGCGCCCGGGGGGCGCGGGCGCACCTCACCGGCCCGTCCGTGCGGGGCGAGCGCCTTCTCGATCGCACCGGCACCCAGCGGCCCGGACTCCGCGACGACGTCGAGGATGTCCCCGGCCAGGGCCGGGTGCTTCTCCAGCAGCGGGCCGTAGTGCTTCCACCAGCGCCGCGGCAACGCCTCGTGCGAGAGCAGCGGCATGTCCCGGACCGGGACCAGACTCGCCTCGTGCGCCCAGGTCTCCACCAGCAGCCGTGGGCGGCGCGCGTCGGGCGACCAGGCGGCGTCGTCGAGGAGGGCGGCGGGGTAGGCACCGAGCCTGCTGAACAGCGGCATGTAGTGCGCGCGCACCGCGATGTTGACCGAGTCGAGCTGCAGCAGCTTCACCCGGTCCAGCACCCGTCCGAGATGACGACGGGTGACCGGCCCGGACGGCCGTGGGTCGGTGAAGCCCTGGGCCGCGAGGAACGTCCGACGGGCGACGTCGGCTGAGATCGTGCGCACGGCCGGGATGCTGCCACGGGGCACCGACAGGATCCGGTGCCGCCCGGACCGGCGGCCGGGCCGCACCACACGGGCGGCACCGGACCCGCGGCACCGCGCCGGGTGACATCCGGCCGGTCAGCTGCCGGGCGGTGGGCCGCCGGGGCCGCCGGCGCCCGGCCCGCCCCCGCCCGGGGCGGCACCCGCGGTCGGCTCGGTGGACAGGTCGACGGCGGCGGTCAGTGCGACCGTGTAGCCCGTGGCCGGATCGCCGGTGACGGTCGCGAGCTGGAGGGCGCCGCCGTCATCGCCGAAGACGTTGTCGGACGCCAGGCTCAGCTCGGCCAGGTTGGACACCGACTGCTCGTATCCCGTGGTGGCGTAGACGGTGTCGCAGTGGGCCTGCGGCAGGGCGACCTGCGAGGTGGCGACCGCGTTGGCGGCGTCGGTGATGTCGGCCTCGGAGGGGTAGACCTCGAAGTGGATGTGCGGCCAGCGCCCCCTGTAGCAGGCCGGGAAGATGCTGGTGAAGCGCACCTTCCCGTCGCTGCCGGCGACCTGGACCCCTCGCAGGTAGTTCTCGTCCTCCAGCCCCTCGGAGTACAGGGAGTACCGGCCGTCGCGATCGCAGTGCCAGACGTAGACCGCGGCACCCGCCATGCCCGCGGCGGCCATGTCGGTGATCGTCAGCTCGAGGGTCATCGGCACCCCGGCCGCGGTCGCCGAGCCGGTGCCGAAGCTCGACCGGATGTCGCTGCGGACCACCCCGGACTCGGTCAGCACGTTCGCACCGTTGGTGCCGTCACCGGGGTACGGGCCGGCCGTCTCGTCCGGGATCTCGCCGGTCGTGGTCGCGGTCGTCGCCGACGGAGCCGCGGTACCGCAGGCCGCGAGCCCGGCGGTGACGGCGCCGACGCCGAGCACGGCCAGCATGCGGCGCCTGCTCAGCAGGGTGCCGAGGTCGAACCCGAGGCCCTGGTCGACGACCTCGTCGTCGGGGCGGGGCAGGTCACGGCCCTGGTAGCGGGGCATGGCGGGTCCTCCGGTGCGTCGTCGTGCGGAACCTCGTGCAGAACCGATGACGACGGTAGGGACCGGGCATGGGGCGCGGATCGCAACGACCTGTGCGGCCGCTGTGGACCCGGGCGGTGACGCGGCCCGCGGGGTCGCACGGTAGGCATGACCCATGGCCACCGCGACCGTCCGCCCTGCCACCGACGACGACGTCGGCGCGATCATGGCGATCCAGGACCGCACCTGGCGCACCGCCTACGCCGGGCTGCTGCCCGAGGAGGCGTTCGCCGGGCTCACCTCCGACGCCGCGCGCTCGCACTGGAGCGACGCCGTGCACGCCGGGGACGGCTTCCACCTGTTCGTCGCCGTCGAGGGGGACGAGACCGTCGGGTTCGCCGCCGCCGCCCGCTATGCCGGGGCCGACGGCATGGCGATCGCCGAGGTCAGCACGCTGCTCGTGGAGCCGCGCTGGGGCAGGCGCGGGCACGGCGGACGGCTGCTCGCCGCCGCCGCGGCCGCGCTGCGGGAGTCCGGCTCGGACTCGGGGCGCACCTGGGTGGCCGAGGCCGACACCGCCTCACGGAACTTCTACGGCCGCGCCGGCTGGGTGCCCGACGGCGCGGTGCGCACGTTGGACACCGGCACGTCGACGCTGCGCGAGGTCCGCCACTCCGGAACGCTGGACCTGCACCTGGTCGGCTGAGGGCTCAGCCGAGCCCGAGCAGCGGCTCCAGGCCGATCGTCAGGCCCGGGCGGTCGCGCACGGCGCGCACCGCGAGCAGCACGCCCGGCATGAAGCTGGTCCGGTTCATCGAGTCGTGGCGCAGCGTGAGGACCTCGCCGTCGGTGCCGAGGATGACCTCCTGGTGCGCGATCAGCCCGGGCATCCGGACCGCGTGCACGTGGACGCCCTCGACGACCGCGCCGCGGGCGCCGTGCGGGTCGTCGGTGGTGGCGTCGGGGACCTCGCCGAGCCCGGCCTCGCGTCGTGCCGCGCCGATCACCGACGCGGTCCGCGCGGCGGTACCGGACGGCGCGTCGACCTTGCCGGCGTGGTGCAGCTCGACGACCTCGGCGGAGTCGAAGAAGCGGGCGGCCTGCGCCGCGAAGTGCATCATCAGCACGGCGCCGACCCCGAAGTTCGGGGCGACGAGCACGCTGCCGGAGCCGCGCTCGTCGAGGATCGCGCGGACCTCGTCGAACCTGGCGGCGTCGAAGCCGCTGGTCCCGACGACGGGCGCGACCCCGCGCGCCAGGCACTCGCGGATGTTGGCGATCGCGGCGCCGGGGTGGGTGAAGTCCACGGCGACGTCGGCGCCGTCGAGGGCGGACAGGTCGTCGCCCGCGTCCAGCGCGGCGACCAGCTCGGTGTCCCCGGCGGCCTCGACCGCCCGGCACACCTCGGAGCCCATCCGGCCCTTGGCACCGAGGACCGCCACCTTGATCGTCCCGCTCACCCGTACACCTCGCGCACCTCGACGTCGTGGACCGCCGCGGAGTCTATGCAGCGGCCCACCGTGATCACGGATCCGGCACCGGACCGGTCGCACGCCGGTGCGGACGGTGCCCGATCCACGATCACGGGGCCACGGTCGGCCGGGGCTCAGCCGACGACCAGGCCGCCGATCCACACCGCGACCGTCACCAGCCCGGCCGCGAGCTCGATGAGGATGCTCCAGCCGACGGCGGTGAGCGCCTCGCGTGCCGAGCGCCAGGCGGTGGCGGCGTCGGGCAGGCGGGCCAGCTCGGCCAGCCACACGCCGAGCACGAACCCGAGGAACAGCCCGACGACGGGCACGACGAAGAACCCGACGACCCCCAGCACGAGCCCCGCGAACAGGGTGCGGGTCGGGACCCCGGCTGCCTTGAGCCGGCGTCCGGGGAGCAGGTACTTCGCGATCTGACCGGCGACGGTGACGAGCACCGCGATGCCGAGCACCCACCAGCCGACCGCGTCGCCGCGCGGGACCGCCCAGACCGCCACCCCGCCGACGATCAGCAGCGGCCCGGGCAGCACCGGCAGCACGGTCCCGGCCAGGCCGACGAGCATCATCAGGCCGGCGACGACGGCGAGGGCGGTCATGACGCCCAGCCTGCCAGCAGGTCACACGCGTCGAGCGGACGAACCCGCGGTGACGGCCGGCTGTCATCATCACGAATGGGTAAACGCTGTGAGCCGGGTCTACCGATTTCTGGTACTGCCGTGCCAGCCTCGATGTCACCCGAAACAGTGACACCCGCTCACCTGCGGTCGTCCCACCACCCGCGCGTGCCGGTCACCACCACCGCACCGCGGACGAACAGAGAAGAGCAGCGTGCTCCGGTACCTCCTGCGCAGGGGCGCCGGGTGGCTCGCGATGATCGTCGTCGCGACCAACCTGGTCTACTTCCTCGCGAACTCGTTCCTCGACCCCCGGGTCAACTACCTGCAGCTGCGGCCGCCGCGCACCGACGCGGAGATCGCCCGTTCGCTGGGCCAGTACAACCTGGACTCGAACGTCCCGGTCCTGGAGCGGTGGTGGATCTGGGTCACCGGGATCGTGACCCGGTGGGACTGGGGCACCAGCCCGATCGGCGACCCGGTGAACGCGCAGGTGGCGTTCCGCGTCGTGGTGTCCGGGCAGCTGGTGTTCTTCTCGCTGCTGCTGTCGATCGTGATCGGGGTGGCGCTCGGGGTCTACTCGGCCCAGCGCCAGTACCGGCTCGGTGACCGCGCCGCCCAGCTGACCTCGGTGTTCACCCTGAACATCCCGTCGGCGGTCGCGGCGCTGGCGGTCGTGTTCGTCGCCATCGCGATCAACCAGGGTGTCGGCGGGACGCTGTTCTACGTCGCGGGGTCCGAGTCGCCCGGGGTCACCGGGTTCTGGCCGCTGCTCCTCGACCGGGCCCAGCACCTGGTGCTGCCGACGATCTCGCTGCTGATCATCTCCTACGCGGGCTACCACCTGCTGCAGCGCTCGATGCTGCTCGACGTGGTCAACTCCGACTACGTGCGGACCGCCCGGGCCAAGGGGCTGACCCGCAGGCAGGCCATCCGCCGCCACGGGTTGCGCAGCTCGATGATCCCGGTCGCCACCCAGGTGGCGTTCGCGATCCCGGCGCTGTTCACCGGCGCGGTGATCACCGAGAAGACCTTCGCCTGGCAGGGCATGGGCGACTACTTCATCCGCACCATCTCGACCAACGACATCCACGGCGTCGTCGCCACGGCGGCGTTCGGCGCGGTGACGACGGCGGTCGGCGCCATGCTCGCCGACGTCGCGGTCGTCGCCCTCGACCCGAGGGTGCGGGTGGGCTGACATGAGCCTGAACATGCCCGAGCTCGCCCCCACGGTCGGCGACGGCGCCGGGGCCACCGCGCCCCGCCGTCGCCGGGGCGCCCGCGCCGCACTGGTCTGGCGTCGCTACCGGCGCAACCGGCCCGCGATGGCCGGCCTGGTCGTCTTCGGCCTGCTGGTGCTGTTCTCCCTGGTCGGCGGGTTCCTCTCCCCCTACGACCACACCGAGGTCGACTTCGCGGCGCTGACCGCGGCGCCGTCGCTGGACCACCCGCTGGGCACCACCGCCGGCGGGAACGACGTCTACGCCCAGGCCGTGCACGGTCTGCAGCGCTCGCTGACGATCGCGGTGACGGTCTCGCTGCTGACCAGCCTGATCGCCGCGGTGGTCGGTGCGGGCGCGGCCTACCTGGGCGGCGGGCGGACCTGGGCGCGGCGCGGCGAGCGCACCCTGCTCACCGTCGTCCACTTCCTGATGGTGGTGCCGTCGTTCCTGATCCTGGCGCTGGCCTCGCAGTGGGGGTCGGGCGACTACCGGATCCTGATCGTCGCGCTGACCCTGCTGGGCTGGATGACCACCGCCCGCGTGGTCTGGACGGTGGCGACGACGCTGCGCGAGCGCGAGTACGTCTCGGCCGCCCGCTTCATGGGCGTGTCCGGGCCGGGGATCGTGTTCCGCCACCTCATCCCGAACATCGGCTCGCTGCTGATCGTCACGTTCACCCTGAATGTGGCGAGCACGGTGCAGAGCGAGACCGCGCTGTCGTTCATCGGGTTCGGTGTGCAGATCCCGGACGTCTCGCTGGGCACCATGCTCGCCGACGGCGGCGCCTCGATGGCGACCGCGCCGTGGATCTTCGTGGTGCCGTCGGTGCTCCTGGTGCTGCTGACGGCGTCGCTCGCGTTCGTCGGCGACGGCCTGCGCGACGCCCTCGACCCGACGTCGCGCGCGGGAGGCAGCGCATGAGCACCCCCGTGCTGTCCGTGCGCGATCTGACCGTCGCGTTCCCCTCCGAGGCCGGTCGGGTGGAGGCCGTCCGCGGTGTCGGCTTCGACCTGCTGCCCGGGCGCACGCTCGGCATCGTCGGCGAGTCCGGGTCCGGCAAGTCGGTGACCTCGCTGGCCGTGATGGGGCTGCTGCCCGACACGGCGTCGGTGACGGGCTCGATCACGCTGTCCGGCCGCGAGCTGGTCGGGCTGTCCGACGAGGCGATGTCCGGGATCCGCGGCGACGACATCGGGATGATCTTCCAGGACCCGCTGTCCTCGCTCACCCCGATCTTCACCGTCGGCGACCAGCTCGTCGAGGCGATGCAGATCCACCGCGACATCGGCCGGGCGAAGGCCCGCGAGCGCGCGGTGGAGCTGCTGGACCTGGTCGGCATCCCCGACCCCCGGCGACGCGTGCGCGCCTTCCCGCACGAGTTCTCCGGCGGCATGCGCCAGCGCGTGATGATCGCGATGGCGATCGCGAACGACCCGTCGGTGATCATCGCCGACGAGCCGACGACCGCCCTGGACGTCACCGTGCAGGCGCAGATCCTCGACGTGCTGAAGGTGGCGCGCGACGAGACCGGCGCGGCCGTCGTCATGATCACCCACGACCTGGGCGTGGTCGCCGGGGTCGCCGACGACGTGCTCGTCATGTACGCCGGGCGCCCGGTCGAGACCGCCCCGGTGGACGAGCTGTTCGCCGCGCCGCGGATGCCGTACACGATCGGCCTGCTGGGCGCGGTCCCCCGCGTCGACACCGTCGAGCGACGCCCGCTGGTCCCGGTGCCCGGCAGCCCGCCCGCACCGACCGACCTGCCGCCGGGCTGCCCGTTCGCGCCGCGCTGCCCGGTCGCCGTCGACGCCTGCCGCACCGCGGAGCCCCCGCTGGTACCGGTCCCGGGCCGCGACGGTCACACCGCCGCCTGCGTGCGGACCGGCGAGATCGTCGACGGCGCGATCGGTGGCGAGCCGGTCTTCGCCGTCCCCGACCTTCCCCTCGGCGACGACCGCGCCGGCGACCGCGAGGACCGTCCCGCCGTGCTGTCGGTGAGCCACCTGCGCCGCACGTTCCCGCTGATGAAGGGGTCCCTGGTGCGACGCCGGGTCGGGACGGTGCACGCGGTCGCCGACGTCGACCTCGACATCCGCCGCGGCGAGACCCTCGGCCTGGTCGGCGAGTCCGGCTGCGGCAAGACGACGACGCTGCTGGAGATCATGAACCTGCTCCCGCCGGAGGGCGGGACGATCGAGGTCGCGGGCACCGACGTCGCGACGCTGCGGGGCCGCGCCGACATCGCCGCGCTGCGCCGGGAGATCCAGATCGTCTTCCAGGACCCGATGGGGGCGCTCGACCCGCGCATGACGGTCGGCGACATCCTCACCGAGCCGCTGCGGGCGGCCGGCTGGACCGACCGGGGCCGGGTCGCCACCCGGGTCGACGAGCTGATGGCGCTGGTCGGCCTGGACCCGGAGCACGTGGACCGGTTCCCGGCGGCGTTCTCCGGCGGGCAGCGCCAGCGCATCGGGATCGCCCGCGCGCTGGCGACGAAGCCGTCGCTGCTGGTGCTCGACGAGCCGGTGTCCGCCCTCGACGTCTCGGTGCAGGCCGGTGTGCTGAACCTGCTCACCGCGCTGCAGCGAGAGCTGGGGCTGAGCTACCTGTTCGTCGCGCACGACCTGTCGGTGGTGCGGCACGTCGCGGACCGGGTCGCGGTCATGTACCTGGGCCGGATCGTGGAGTCCGGCGCGGTCGCCGACGTGTTCGGCAACCCGCAGCACCCCTACACACAGGCGCTGCTGTCGGCGATCCCGGTGCCGGACCCGCAGGTGGAGCGCACCCGGCAGCGGGTGGTGCTCCCCGGGGACCTGCCGAGCCCGACCGACGACGCGCCGGGCTGCGCGTTCCTGGGCCGCTGCCCCCTGGCCCGGACCCTGTCCGAGCACGAGCGGTCCCGCTGCGCCGGGGAGACCCCCGCGCTGACGGTCAAGGACGGCGCCAGCGACGCCGACTCCGACCACCGCAACGCCTGCCACTTCCGCTGAACCACCTCCCACCCCGACACCGGGGGACCGAACGAAGGAGAGACATGCGCAGACCGATCCGACGCGGGGCGATGACCGCCGCCGTCGCGGCGCTGGCCCTGGTGCTGGCGGGCTGTGGCGGGGGTGGCTCCGGCGGGCCCGCGCAGACGGGCGAGTCGCTGTCCACGACGCCGTCGTACAACGCCCAGCCGTACGAGAACGTCAAGGACGGCGGCCAGGTCACCCTGCCCTTCCGCTCGGACCTGAACCCGCAGTTCAACTACTTCCAGGGCGACTCCACCACAGACACCCGGCTCGCCTGGAGCTTCTACAACCCCGTCGTGATCTCCTTCAGCCCGACCGGCGACCCGATCGTCAACCCCGACTACGTGACCAAGGCCGAGCCGGTCGACAGCGGCGGGAAGACCACCGTCACCTACACGATCAACCCGAAGGCCGTCTTCAACGACGGCACGCCGATCGACTGGCGCGCGTTCGAGTCCACCTGGAAGGCGAACAACGGGAAGGACACCGCGTTCATCCCGAGCGCCACCGACGGCTACGACCGGATCGCCTCGGTCACCCGCGGCACCGACGACAAGCAGGCCGTCGTCGCGTTCGCCGGCCCGAACCCCTGGTGGCCGAGCCTGTTCAACTACCTCGTGCACCCGAAGGCGGCCACACCGGACGCCTTCAACAAGGGGTACCTGAACAACCCGCACCCCGAGTGGGGTGCCGGGCCGTACACGGTGGCGAACTACGACAAGCAGAACGCCACGATCTCGTTCGAGCGCAACCCGAAGTGGTGGGGCAAGAAGGGCAAGCTGGACCGCATCACCCTGGTCCAGATGGAGCAGCAGGCGAAGATCAACGCGTTCCGCAACGGCCAGCTCGACGCGACCGAGGCCGAGTCGGCCGATTTCCTCGCCCAGGCCCGGTCCGTGCCGGGCGCCGACATCCGCACCTCCGGGACCCCGGCGAACTACCTGCTCATGCTCAACAGCACCACGCCGATCCTCAAGGACCCGGCGGTCCGCAAGGCCGTGTTCGACACCATCGACCGCGCACAGCTCGCCAAGATCGCCTTCCAGGGGCTGGACTACACCGAGGACCTCGGTGGCTCGCTGACCCTGCAGCCCTACCAGAAGGGCTACCAGGACAACCTCGCGAGCGCGGTGACCTTCGACCCCGAGGCCGCGAAGCAGGAGCTCGACGCCGCGGGCTGGGTCGCCGGCCCGGACGGCGTCCGCACCAAGGACGGTCAGAAGCTGACCTTCACCTACGTGCAGACCGGTGACACCCCGACCAAGCGCGCCTCGTCCGGCGCCATGGTGGCGATGCTGAAGAACATCGGCGTCGACCTGCAGGTCCGCGTCGTCCCGTCGACCGACTTCTCGAAGGTCCTGGCGAACAAGGAGTTCGACATGGTCTTCCTCGGGTTCAAGTCCACCGACCCGTACGGCGTGGCCTACATCTGCCAGCAGTACTGCTCGGACTCGACGCTGAACAGCTCCGGCACCGGCACCCCGGAGCTCGACGCCGAGCTGCGCAAGGTCAACACCCTGCCGACCGCCGACGAGCAGTACGCCGCGGCCGCCGGGGCGGAGAAGAAGGCACTCGCCACCTACGGTGTGCTGCCGGTCTACTCCGGCCCGTCGATCTGGGCGACCAAGCCCGGGCTCGCGAACTGGGGCTCGGCGCTGTTCGCGTTCCCGCCGCTACCCGAGACCTTGGGCTGGCAGAACGGCTCCTGATCGACACCCTGTGACGCGCACAGAGCCCCGGACCGTCCGGTCCGGGGCTCTGCCCGTCTCACCCACCACCCCGGATGCCCCGAGAGTCACTCTCGGGGCCGTAGAAGCCACGAAAGTGACCCTCGGAGCAGGTTCGGGGGAGGTCAGGCCAGGTCCCGCAGCGCGGCGGGGAGGTCGTCCACGTCGCCGTAGGGACCCACCACGGCCGCGGTGAGCGGCTGGGCCAGCAGCTCCCCCGCCAGTGCGGCGACCTCGGCAGGGGTGACGGCGTCGATGCGGGCCAGGCTGTCGGCCAGCGACCGCTGCCGCCCGTGGTCCAGCTCGGCGCGGCCGAGCCGGTTCATCCGCGACGCGGTGTCCTCGCAGCCCAGCACCAGTCCCCCGCGCAGGGCGCCCCGGGCGCGGACGACCTCGGCCTCGGTCAGACCGTCGGCCGCGACCTCGGCGAGCACGTCCCGCACGACCGCGACGACCTCGCCCAGCCTCTCCGGAGCGCACCCGGCGTACACCGACAGCGCGCCGGCGTCGGCGTAGCGGACGGTCGAGGAGTAGACCTGGTAGGCCAGTCCGCGCTGCTCGCGGACCTGCTGGAACAGCCGCGACGACAGGCCCCCGCCGAGGGCGGAGTTCAGCACCGCCAGCACCGGCAGGCCGCGTCCGGCGCGACCCGCGGTGGGCACGCCGAGCATCATGTGGGCCTGCTCGGAGTCGTCGTCGAGCAGGCCGAGGGCGCCGGTGCGCACGGGGCGGGCCCCGGTCGCCGTCCGCGGCGGCACCGGGCGCGCGCCGGTGTGGCCCTGCGCCGCACGGTCCAGCGCGGCGGCGACGAGCTCCGCGACGTGGTCGTGGTCCAGGTTCCCGGCCGCGGCGACGACCATCCGCGGCGCCGTGTACTCCCCGCGCCAGAAGCTGTGCAGGGTGTCGCGGCTCATCGCCCGGATCGAGTCCTCGGAGCCGATCACCGGGCGCCCGAGCGGATGGTCGCCGAACAGGGTCTCGTCGAACATGTCGCCGAGCAGGTCCTCCGGGTCGTCGTCGCGCATCGAGATCTCCTCGAGCACGACGCCCCGTTCCAGCTCGACGTCGGTGTGGGCCAGCTCGGCGTCGGTGACGACGTCGGCCAGCACGTCCACCGCCAGCGCCACGTCGGTGTCGAGGACGTGGGCGTAGTAGCAGGTGTGTTCCTTGGCGGTGAACGCGTTCAGCTCACCACCGACGGCGTCCATCTCCTCGGCGATGCCTGCCGCGGTGCGCCGCCGGGTGCCCTTGAAGAGCAGGTGTTCCAGGAAATGCGCGGCGCCGGCCTGCTCGGGGGTCTCGTCCACCGAGCCGATCCCGATCCAGATGCCCAGCGCGACCGAGCGGACGCCGGGCACCGTCTCGGTGACGAGCCGGACCCCGCCGGGCAGGTCGCTGCGGCGGACCGTGTCGGTGGTGTCGTCGGCGGTGGTCACGGGCGCCGGGGACACGCGGGCGGCGGCCCGGGAAAGGTCCCGGGCCGCCGCCGCGTGGTCGTTCTCAGGTGCCAACAGTTCAGCTCGGGTTGGCGGCCTCGGCCGGGGCCTCGGCGTCGACGGCGCCCTCGGCGGCCGGGGCCTCGGTGACGTCTGCGGAGGCGGACTCCTCCACGACCGGGATCAGCGAGATCTTGCCGCGGTTGTCGATGTCGGTGACCTCGACGCGCAGCTTGTCGCCGACCTTGACGACGTCCTCGACCTTGCTGATCCGCTTCCCGCTGCCGAGCTTGGAGATGTGGACCAGGCCGTCCTTGCCGGGGACGAGCGAGACGAAGGCACCGAACGCGGCGGCCTTGACCACCGTGCCCAGGAACCGCTCGCCGACCTTCGGCAGCTGCGGGTTGGCGATCGCGTTGATCATGCCGATCGCCTCCTCCGCGGAGGGGCCGTCGTTCGCACCGACGTAGATCGTGCCGTCGTCCTCGATCGAGATGTCGGCGCCGGTCTTCTCGGTGATCGAGTTGATCATCTTGCCCTTCGGCCCGATGACCTCGCCGATCTTGTCGACCGGGACCTTCACCGCGGTGACCCGCGGCGCGTACTTGCTCATCTCGTCCGGGCCGTCGATGGCCTCGCCGATCACCTCGAGGATGGTCAGGCGGGCGTCCTTGGCCTGGTTCAGCGCGGCGGCGAGCACCTCGGACGGGATGCCGTCCAGCTTGGTGTCCAGCTGCAGCGCCGTGACGAACTCCTTGGTGCCGGCGACCTTGAAGTCCATGTCGCCGAACGCGTCCTCGGCACCGAGGATGTCGGTCAGCGCGACGTAGCGCGTCTGGCCGTCGACCTCGTCGGACACCAGGCCCATCGCGATGCCCGCGACCGGCGCCTTCAGCGGCACACCGGCGTTGAGCAGCGACATCGTGGACGCGCAGACCGAGCCCATCGAGGTCGAGCCGTTCGAGCCCAGGGCCTCGGAGACCTGCCGGATCGCGTAGGGGAACTCGTCGCGGTTCGGCAGGACCGGGATCAGGGCCCGCTCGGCGAGCGCGCCGTGGCCGATCTCGCGGCGCTTCGGCGAGCCGACGCGGCCGGTCTCACCGGTCGAGTACGGCGGGAAGTTGTAGTGGTGCAGGTAGCGCTTGCGCGTCTCCGGCCCCAGCTGGTCGATCTGCTGCTCCATCCGGAGCATGTTCAGCGTGGTGACACCCATGATCTGGGTCTCGCCGCGCTCGAACAGCGCCGAGCCGTGCGCCCGCGGGACGACCTCGACCTCGGCCGACAGCGGCCGGATGTCGGTCAGGCCGCGGCCGTCGATCCGGACCTGGTCGGTCAGGATGCGGCGGCGGACCAGCTTCTTGTTGAGCGCGCGGAACGCGTTGCCGAGCTCGGACTCGCGGCCGACGAAGCGCTCGCCGAGCTTGTCCAGCACCGACGCCTTGATCTCGTCGGTGCGGGTCTCGCGCTCCTGCTTGCCGGCGATGGTCAGCGCCTGCGCCAGCTCCTGCTCGACGGCCTCGGAGACCGCCTCGAAGGCGTCCGGCTGGTAGGCCGGGAACACCGGGTAGTCGGCGGTCGGCTTGGCCGCGACGTCGGCCAGCTGCTGCTGGGCGACGCACAGGCTGCGGATGAACGGCTTGGCCGCCTCCAGCCCGTCCGCGACGACGCCCTCGGTCGGGGCGGTGGCCCCACCGGCGACGAGGTCGATGGTGTTCTCGGTGGCCTCGGCCTCGACCATCATGATCGCGACGTCGTCGCCGACGATGCGGCCCGCGACGACCATGTCGAACGCGGCGCGCTCGAGCTGGTCGTGGGTCGGGAACGCGACCCACTGGGTGTCGGTGCCCGCCTCGTTCGCGATGAGCGCGACGCGGACGCCGCCGACCGGGCCGGAGAACGGCAGGCCGGCGAGCTGGGTGGACGCCGACGCGGCGTTGATCGCCACGACGTCGTAGGGGTCCTTCGGGTCGAGCGACATGACCGTCACGACGACCTGGATCTCGTTGCGGAGACCGTCCACGAAGGACGGGCGCAGCGGGCGGTCGATGAGGCGGCAGGTCAGGATCGCGTCGGTGCCCGGACGGCCCTCGCGGCGGAAGAACGAGCCGGGGATCCGGCCCGCGGCGTACATCCGCTCCTCGACGTCCACGGTGAGCGGGAAGAAGTCGAACTGGTCCTTCGGCCGCTTCGAGGCGGTCGTGGCGGACAGCAGCATGGTCTCGTCGTCGAGGTACGCGACGACGGACCCGGCGGCCTGGCGGGCGAGCCGGCCGGTCTCGAACCGGACGGTGCGGGTGCCGTAGGTGCCGTTGTCGATGACGGCGGTGCTCTCGTGCACGCCGTCCTCGGAGATGACGTCAGTCATACGGGGGTGTTCTCCTCGTCGTTGGGAGTGGTCTTCGTCTACCCCCACCACCGTGGCGCCGGCTCGATCCCCTGCTGGGCCGGTCTTCGATCGAAGCCCCCGGCCGCGCGTCGCGCTCCGGGGGCCACTACCGAGGACCGGCGGATGTCCGGTCGCCCGAGTGGCGGGCTCTGTTCAGTTGTGTCGCTCGGTGTCACGGAACGACCCGGCACCGGGAACCGGTGCCGGGTCGGCCGGGCGGGTCAGCGGCGCAGACCCAGCTTCTCGATCAGCGCGCGGTAACGGGTGACGTCGACCTCGCGCAGGTACTTGAGCAGCCGGCGACGACGACCGACCAGCAGCAGCAGGCCGCGCCGGCTGTGGTGGTCGTGCTTGTGCTGCTTCAGGTGCTCGGTCAGGCCGACGATGCGCTTCGTCAGCAGCGCGACCTGGGCCTCGGGGGACCCGGTGTCGGTGGCGTGGGTGCCGTACTGCTCGAGCGTGCTCTTCTTCTCGGCGGTGGTCAGTGCCACTGCTCAACTCCTTCATCCTTGAGACGGTCCGTGGGGCCATGACGTCCGACGACACCCGGATGAACCGGTGGGACGGCAGGAAGTCGGTCTCGGCCGCCACGGACTGCAGCCGGACCCGGTGTGAAACGGTACCAGCGACGGGTGCGCCGACCGTCTCCGACCCGTGTCACCCCGGTGTGCGGTCCGGTGTGCCGGGGCGGAGCGGGACCCGGTGGAGCACGGTGTAGCGCGCACCGGGCTCGCTGCGCACGAGCACCGCCTCCCCCGGTGTCCACCAGGGGCCCGCGGCGATGCCGTCGCCGCCCACGGTCGCGTCCCCGCGGCGCCGGTCCCACCGGGCCAGGGTGACGTGCGGGAGGTACGGCCTGGGCCCCGTCGCACCGGCCCGGGCGGCCAGGTCGGCGAGGGCGCCCGCGGCAGGGCCGTCGCGTTCCTCGACCCCGGCCCACAGCACGCCCGGGAAGGTGCCGGTGCCGGCGATCCGCAGCCGGGGCGCGACGGCACCGGCCAGGGCGATGTCCAGGGTCGCGGCGCGGGCGTCCGGGTCGTCGTCGCCGTGGAAACACAGCGTCACGTGCCAGGTCGACGGGTCGGCCCGGCGCGCGCCGTCCGGGAGCGGGGACGGAGCCCCGTCGAGGGCACGGGTCAGCGCCGCCACCGCCCCGGGCGGCGGCCACAGCGCGCTGAACAGCCGCATCCGCACAGCCTGTCAGCGCCGTCCGGCGGCGGCACGGCGCAGCACCTCCGCGATCTCCGGGAACGCCGGGGCCAGCTCGGCCGCCGCCGCGACGAGCCGGGCCGGCGCGCTCACCCCGCGCAG
>NZ_JAMXSG010000132.1:0-15361 GCF_024124365.1 Pseudonocardia sp. McavD-2-B | reverse complement strand
GTGTGCGGGACGGGTGCCGTGGTCCCCGTCGGCCGACGCGGCCGGGTCGTCGCCGGCCCGGTCACCGGTGCCGGTGTCGCGGACGCTGTCCCCCGCGGTGACGCCGCGGTGCATGCCGAACCCGGGCGGGTCGGGGACCTCGGTGCCGCCGGACGCCGCGGAGGCGTCGACGACGACGGCGAGGTTGACCGCCACACCGAGGTGGCGGCCGAGGGCGTCGCTGATCGGCCTGCGCAGGATCCGCTCGATGGCGTCCTTCGCGAACTCGCTCGGCGCGGCGAGCAGTGCGGTGCCGTCGAGCAGGCCGAGGGGACGGGTCAGGCGCAGGAACGCGCGCTGCTGCGGGGAGAGGGCGGGTGTGCCGGACTCGGCCGACGCGCCGGAGAGATCGGCGATGACCCGGTTCCAGACCGCGCCGAGATCGCCCGGCTGGTCGGTCATCCGCGTTTCCCCCTCCCGATCGACCGCCGCCGGCGGTCTGCTCCCCCCGGAGCACTGGCGATGAGCCGTCCGGACACGAGGACTCGGCCTCGGGGGCGATGTATCCCCAGAGTTGTCCACACTTGTGCGTAAAGGTACGCAGCAGGTCCCGGCCGACGCGCATCGGGGCACCGGCCGTCGGTCGTGTGGAGGTCTCGGTCGGGGTGCGGGCGGTCGTTACTCCCGCGCCGGTCCCGGGCGGGGTCGGCGACGCTAGCAGCAGCCGTCGTGGCGGGCGTCCGGCGGGGTCGCGGCGCCCGGTGGGGGCGGTTTGACCCCCTCGAAACGCGCTGCGTACCCTTGACGACCGGACACCTGGTCGGATGGGCGTGTCGCGCCCGTCGAACGCGGCTCCCCGCATCTGTCGTTGTGGAGCGTCGTGTGGCCGGTGGCCCGCGAACCCGAGCCAGTGACCGTAGACATCTCGGCGTCGCAGGACGCCTGCGAACCGCCGACCAGGAGCCGACCGTGAGCAAGCGTACTTTCCAGCCGAACAACCGCCGCCGGGCCAAGACGCACGGCTTCCGGCTGCGCATGCGCACCCGCGCCGGCCGCGCGATCCTCGCCGCGCGCCGTCGCAAGGGGCGCGGCAACCTCTCGGCCTGACGGCCGGCGCCCCCACCGGCCCGCGCCGTGCTGCCGGCACACGCCCGGCTCACCCGCCGGCCCGAGTTCGCCTCGACGATCAGGCGCGGACGACGTGCCGGCCGGTCGAGGCTGGTGGTGCATCTCGACCTGACCCGCCCCGGCGGCGTGCCCGAGCACGCCTCGCCGAGGGCGGGTTTCGTCGTGAGCAAGGCCGTCGGCAACGCCGTGGCCCGGCACCGGGTCTCCCGGCGGCTGCGCCATCTGGTCGCGGACCGTCTGGCGGCGCTGCCCGCCGGCGCGGCACTCGTCGTCCGTGCGTTGCCGCCCGCCGGTGAGGCCTCGTCCGCCGAGCTGGCGGCCGACCTCGACTCCGCACTGCGCGCGGCGCAGCGGCCGCGCCGTCCGCGCCCGGCCGCGGACGGCCCGCGATGAGCACGACACACGACGCGGCCCCGACGGGTGAGGAGGCTCCGATGGACGACGGAGAGCTCCCCGGCGCACGGCCCGGTGTCGGCGCGCGGGCCGCGATGGCCGCGGTGCGCTGGTACCAGGTGTGGATCTCCCCGAACCTGATGCCGAGCTGCCGGTTCCACCCGAGCTGCAGCGCGTACTCGGTCGAGGCGTTCCGCGAGCACGGCTTCGTGCGCGGTCTCGGCCTCACCGTGTGGCGGTTGCTGAAGTGTGCCCCGTGGCACCCTGGCGGGTGGGATCCGGTGCCGCCGCGCCGGCGGCGCAGCGACGGGGTCCCGCGCAGCGGCACCGAACCCGATCCCGGGCCGGAGCAGACGTCCACCGACCCGCCCCGGACCGAAGGCCTCTCACGCGGTACGGACCGCTGACCCGCGGGCCCCGCCCGAGACCACGAGGAGCAACGCAGCAGTGCTGGACTTCATCTACTACCCCGTCAGCTGGATCATGTGGGTCTGGCACAAGGTCTTCGGCTTCGTCCTGGGCGACGACAACGGGTTCGCCTGGGCGCTGTCGGTCGTCTTCCTCGTCTTCACGCTGCGCGTCATCCTCTACAAGCCGTTCGTCGTGCAGGTCCGCTCCATGCGCAAGATGCAGGAGATGGCCCCGGAGATGCAGAAGCTCCGGAAGAAGTACGCGAACGACCGCCAGAAGCTCGCCACGGAGATGCAGAAGCTCCAGCAGCAGAACGGCGCCAACCCGCTCATGGGCTGTTTGCCGATCCTGGTGCAGATCCCGGTGTTCATCGGTCTGTTCCACGTGCTGCGCGAGTTCAAGCCGGGCAAGACGGAGAACTACGTCTTCAACGCGGCCGAGAACGCCTCGTTCGTCGACTCGAGCCTGTTCGGCGCGAAGCTGGGCTCGGCCGTCTGGCCGCTGCAGAACACCGCGTCCGTCGCCGAGCTCGGTGGCAACCTGGTCTCGCAGTGGATCGTGATGATCCCGCTGATGATCGCGGCCGGCATCTTCACCCACATCACCGCGCGCCACTCGGTCGCCCGCCAGCAGGCGCAGATCGCCGCCGGCACCGTCGCGGCGAACCCGCAGGCCGAGATCATGCAGAAGCTGATGCTCTACGTGTTCCCGATCGGTGTCGTCGTCGGTGCGCCGTTCCTGCCGCTCGCGGTCCTCTTCTACTGGGTCGCCAACAACCTGTGGACCCTCGGCCAGCAGTACGTCGTCTACCGCAAGATCGACGCCGAGGAGTCGGACAAGGCCGAGAAGGCCACCGAGTCCGCCAAGGCCCGCGCCCCCCGCCCCGGCCAGAAGCCGCTCCGCGACGCCCGTCTCGGCTCCGCCGAGGACGTCCGCGAGGTCGCCGACGAGCCGATCCAGCCGGCCGAGGAGGAGGCTGCCGAGGCGGCGTCCGAGACCCGCGCCACCGGATCCGACGGTGCCTCCGCCGACACCGGCACGTCCCCCGGCGGGCAGCGCAACGGCACGGCCCGCAACGGGAACGGCAACGGTTCCGGTAACGGCAACGGCCAGAAGAAGCCCGGGGCGAAGCCGGTGCAGAAGCGTCCGGGGGCGAAGGCCCGGCGCGGCAAGCGTCGCTGACCGTCCCACCGCACCACCCCGACAGACCCCGGCGCGCCCCGCCGGCCCCGGCGGACCCCACCGCCGCGCGGGCCCGGGCGCGACGGACCGCGAACCGTTGACGAGAGGAGTTGCGCGTGCCCACCACCGCCAAGGAGCCCGCCGAGGGGCCGGACGTGCAGGACAAGCCGTCCGGCGAGAGCCTGCTGATCCAGGAGGGCGACGTCGCAGGTGACTACCTGGAGCGCCTGCTGGACATCCTCGACTACGACGGCGACATCGACCTCGATGTCGAGGGCGGCCGCGCCATCGTGAGCATCGAGGGCGCCGAGGACGACGCCGACCTGCAGAAGCTCGTCGGCGACAAGGGGTCGGTGCTGGAGAGCCTGCAGGAGCTGGCCCGCCTGGCAGTCCAGCAGCAGCTGGGCAGCCGCAGCCGGCTGATGCTCGACATCGCGGGCTGGCGGCGGCACCGCCGCGACGAGCTCACCGAGCTCGGCCTGGAGACCGCCCAGGAGGTCAAGACCAGCGGCGAGTCCGCGCGGCTGCGACCGATGACGCCGTTCGAGCGCAAGGTCGTGCACGACGCCGTCGCCACCGTGAAGGGCGTCGTCTCCGAGAGCGAGGGCGAGGAGCCGCGTCGCCAGGTCGTGGTCCACAAGAAGTGACCACCTCCCCCATCCCGACCCCGGAGGTCGCGGAGAAGGTCTTCGGCGACCGGACCGGGCTGGCCGTCCGCTACGTCGAGCACCTCGCGACCTCCGGGATCGAGCGCGGGCTGATCGGCCCGCGCGAGCGGGACCGGCTGTGGGACCGGCACGTGCTGAACTGTGCGGTCCTCGGTGAGGTCGTGCCCGCCGACGCCCGGGTCGCCGACGTCGGCTCCGGTGCCGGGCTCCCCGGGATCCCGCTCGCCCTGGCCCGGCCGGACCTGCGGATCGTGCTGATCGAGCCGCTGGCCCGCCGGGTGGAGTGGCTGGACGAGGTGCTGGGCGACCTCGGCCTGGACATCGTCGTCGAACGGGGGCGTGCCGAGGAGAAGCCCGTTCTGCGACGATGGGAGGGGGCCGACGTCGTCACCGCCCGGGCCGTCGGACCGCTGGCCCGGCTCGCGGGCATCTGCCTGCCCCTGCTGAGGCAGGGGGGTGCGATGCTGGTGCTGAAGGGCGCCTCCGCCCCGGACGAGATCGCCCGCGACGCCGCGGCGGTCCGTGCGCTCGGAGGGGGCGAGCCCCGGATCCACGAGACCGGAGCCGGTGTGGTCGATCCGCTGACCACGGTGGTCGAGATCCCGCGGACCGGCGCGCCCCGCCGCAACCGGAGGAAGGAACGGCGATGATGGGTGCCGGAGCGCCGTTTCACGTGAAACACCGACCGGGCACGAACCGTCCAGGAAGCGAGGGTCGCGCATGAGTGCCGGATGGACCCCCATCGCGGACGAGGCCGAGCGGGCCGCACGCGTCCTGCACCCCGACCGGCACGGCATGCCCCGCCCGGCCGCGCGCCGTGTCATGGGCGTCGCGAACCAGAAGGGCGGGGTCGGGAAGACGACCAGCACGGTCAACCTCGCCGCGGGCCTGGCCCTGCACGGCATCCGGGTGCTGGTGATCGACCTCGACCCGCAGGGCAACGCGTCCACCGCACTCGGCGTCGAGCACCGCACCGGCACGCCGTCGGTGTACGAGGTGATGCTCGGCGAGATCCCCCTCGAGGAGGCCGTCGCGGTCAGCACCGCGTCGCCGAACCTGCTCTGCCTGCCCGCCACGATCGACCTGGCCGGCGCCGAGATCGAGCTCGTCAGCATGGTCGCCCGGGAGTCCCGGCTGGCCCAGGCGCTGAACGACGAGACGCTGTCCCGGCTCGACGTCGACTACGTGCTCATCGACTGCCCGCCGTCGCTGGGGCTGCTGACGGTCAACGCGCTCGTCGCGGCGTCCGAGGTGCTCATCCCGATCCAGTGCGAGTACTACGCGCTGGAGGGGCTCGGGCAGCTGCTGTCCAACATCGACCTCGTCCGGTCGCACCTGAACACCTCGCTGCACGTGTCGACCATCCTGCTGACCATGTACGACGGCCGCACCAAGCTCGCCGACCAGGTCACCTCGGAGGTCCGCCAGCACTTCGGTCCGACGGCGCTGCGCACGGTCATCCCGCGCAGCGTGAAGGTCTCCGAGGCCCCCGGCTACAGCCAGACCGTGCTCGCCTATGACCCCGGCTCCCGCGGTGCGATGAGCTACATCGACGCGGCCCGGGAGATCGCCGAGCACGGGGCGAGCGGCGTCTACCGCCCGGACGGTCGCTGAGATGGCCGAGCGCAAGGGTGGACTGGGCCGCGGTCTCGCCGCGCTCATCCCCACCGGCCCGTCGGAGTCCGGTGACCGGCCCGGGAACAACGGGCCCGGCGCACCCCTGCACCGCCCGGCTCCGGCCGTCCGGCGCGACGACCACGAGCCCGAGACCCCGGTCGTCGACGGCGGCGCGGAGTACCGCGAGATCCCGCTGCGGCGGATCGTGCCCAACCCCAAGCAGCCGCGGACCCAGTTCGACGACGACCAGCTCGCCGAGCTGGAGCACTCGATCCGTGAGTTCGGGCTGCTGCAGCCGATCGTGGTCCGCCGGGCCGGTGTCGACTACGAGCTGATCATGGGCGAGCGCCGGTGGCGTGCGGCCCAGCGCGCCGGGCTGGAGACGCTGCCCGCGATCGTCCGGCACACCGCCGACGACGTGATGCTCCGCGACGCGCTCCTGGAGAACATCCACCGCGTCCAGCTCAACCCCCTCGAGGAGGCGGCCGCCTACGAGCAGCTGCTCGCCGAGTTCGGCGTCACCCACTCCGAGCTCGCCGACCGGCTCGGCCGCAGCCGGCCCGTCGTCACCAACATGATCCGGCTGCTGAAGCTGCCGGTGTCGGTGCAGCGCCGGGTCGCCGCCGGCGTGCTGTCGGCCGGGCACGCGCGCGCCCTGCTCGGTCTCGAGGACGCCGGGCAACAGGAGGATCTCGCCACCCGCATCGTCGCGGAGGGCATGTCGGTCCGCGCGACCGAGGAGGCCGTCGTGTTGGCGCGGCACTCGGGACCTCCGCAGGAACGCCGGGTCCGCCGTCGCGGCGATCAGCGCCCGGAGTTCGTCGAGCGCGCCGACCGGCTGGCCGACATGTTCGACACCCGGGTGAAGGTCGAGATGGGTCAGCGCAAGGGCCGCATCGTGGTCGAGTTCGGATCGGTGGAGGACCTCGACCGGATCACCGGGCTGATGGGGATCAGCGAGCGCGACTGACCGGACACCACTCCCCTCCCCCGACGGCCGTCGTCCCCGTGGACGGCGGCCGTCGGTCTGTCCGGGCACGGGGGTGGCGGCGTGGTGTGACGCGCTGGACGGCTTCTGAGGGCGCCCTCAGACGGCCTCTGAGCCTTCGGATGCGTGGCAGGTTGGTGGGGAGGCCGGGGCGGGTCTCAGCAGTCGTGTGGGGCCGCTGAGCCGTTGGATCTGCCCGATTGGTCGCTTTTCTCGGCATGTCGATCGGTGCCGGGGTGCGTACTGGCCGGAACACGCCTGATCAGTCGTACGTATGTTTGAACTCGCCCGGCATCGATGGTGGTCGCGCGTGGATCGGCTCGTGGTGGGTCCCGGGCGACGGTCGTACGGAGTGCTCATCGGCCGGGCTCGGCCGACGAGCGGGACGGGGCGTGCGCCCCGGGGTCGCGTGGCTCGTGCGGAGCTGGGGCCCGCGGCTCTCCCCGGCGGTCTCGGTACGGCAGGTGATCGGGTCCGCGGCGGACGGCGTCGATGTTTCACGTGGAACAGCGACGGAGGTCGTGGCGGGCGTCGGGCAGCGCGTCGGGCTCGGTCTCGTGAGCGGGTGGCCTGCGGATGCCGCAGCTCCGGGGCGCTCCGCCCACGCTGCGAGATCAGCCGCGTCGCGATCCCGTACGCGCCGCACGGACACGGCGACCGGTCGAGGTCTCCTCCCGCCGAGGGCGGCCTGGGCGGTGCGGGCCTCGTCGCCTGGCGGGACGGAGGACCTCGTCGCCGTGTACCGGGTGCGCGCGACGCCGACCCGTGCGCCTCCGCGGCGCTGTGGGGCTCGTCCGAGGTGGCAGCCGGAAGCACCCGGTGGGATCGCCGCACCTCGGCATTCCCGGTGGAGTCCGGCCGGTGTCGCCGTCCGGTGACCGTGTCGGGGACGCCCGGCCCGGATGCGCCGACCCGGTGTGCGGCGGCCGGTATCCGGGATGACCCCGCGTGCCGCGGCGTTGAAGCCGGCCACCGCGTCCGGCCCACAGGCGGCAGGTCCACCGATGCCCGGCCCAGGAGCGCTCGCCCGGGATCGCCCGGCCCAGGAGAGCCCGGCGGCCTGCGAGTGCTCGGCGCGGGAGTGCTCGGCCCGCCGGCACGACTCCGGGGCGCGAACCCGGACGCGGCCCGGGCCGTGCGGGACCGGACAGTGCGGGACCGGACAGTGCGGGACCGGACAGTGCGGGACCGGACGGCGCAGAGCGGGGCGACCCACTGCGACAGACTCGGGCGCACACCGAGCGGCTCCGACCCCGCCCGCCCGACCGATCCGACCGGCGTCGCGTGCGTGTGTTTCACGTGGAACACCCCGACGCCCCGGGATGGCCCGGTGCTCACCGACGCCGAGCTCGCCGCTCGCACCGACCGCGCCGTCGACACCGCGGTCTCCGCCGCGCGGGACCACGGCTACCGCCCCGGCACACCCCGCGTCCTGCACGACCTGTTCTCGGTCGTCGTCGCACTGGAGCCGGAGCCGGTCGTGGTGCGTGTCCCCACCGGCCTCCCGCCCGGCCTCGATCCGGCGGGACAGGCGGAGCAGCAGCCGCGCGAGATCGCGGTCTCCCGATGGGTGTCGGACGCCGGGCACCCGTGGTCCGGCCCGCACACCCCGCGACCCGTCGCCGCCGGGGGCCCGTCCCTCACCTTCCGGGAGCGCCGGACCGTCCGTCGGCCCCGGACGGCCCGCCCGACGCCGGTGCGAGCGCCGCGACGGTCGCCCGGCTGCACACCGCGCTACGACCGTGTCCGGTCGAGCTGGACTGGATGCACCCACTCGACGACTCGGTCACGGCGATGCGCGACGCGCTGCGGCACGACACCACCCACGTCTCCCCCACCGACCGCGACCGCGCGCTGCGGGAGTGGGCGACGATCCTCCCGGTGCTCGGTGACGAGGCGGGTTGCGCCGACCGGTTCCCCGGCACACGCCCGCAGCCGGTGCACGGGGATTCGCCGGCCTGCAACGTCCTGCGGACCCCGGACGGTCCGTACGACGCCGACCTCGAACACGTCTGCGTCGGACCGGTCGAGTGGCACCTGACCTTCGCCGTTCCGGAGGTCGCCGCCGCCTCCGAGCGGGCGGCCGACCGCCCCGTCGATGCCGAGCTGCTCGCTCTCTGCGCGGCGGCCCGGCTCGTGCAGCTCGTCGCCTGCGTCGCGATGGTCCCGCAGCAACCAGGTCTCGGGGACGGGGTGAGCCCGCTCCTGGAGGTGTGGCGGGCTCCCGAGCCCTGGGCCGGTGTGCTCGGCTGATGTTCCACGTGGAACCACGCCGCTGTGGTTTCACGTGGAACACCGCTCAGTCCTGCCGGGCCGCCGCGCGCTCGACGAGCGCCAGGTACACCGTCGCGAGGTCGGAACCGTCCGCGGACACCGCGGTCGGGAGCAGCGAGGTGTCGGTCAGGCCCGGCGACACGTTCATCTCCAGGACGTGCACGTGACCGTCGGCGTCGACGATCGCGTCGGTGCGCGACACGTCGCGCATCCCCAGCAGCCGGTGTGCGGCCAGGGCGGCGTCGGCCAGCGCGTCCAGCACGTCCGACGGCAGCCGCGCCGGGCAGTGGAACGTGGCCGCACCGGGTGTGTAGCGGGACGTGTAGTCGTAGAACCCGGACGGCACCTCCACCTCCACCGGCGGCAGCGCGCGGGGCTCCTCCCCGTCGTGGACGACCGACACTGCGACCTCGGTCCCGGCGACGAACCGCTCGACGAGCACCGTCTCGGCGTAGGCGAAGCAGCTGACCATCGCGGCCGGCAGGTCCGCCGCGTTCCGGACCACCTGCACACCGAGCGCCGAGCCGCCCTGGTCCGGCTTCAGCACCAGCGGCAGCCCGAGGCGCTCGACGATCGCACCGAGCACGCCCTGCGCGCCCAGCTCACGGAAGGTCGAGTGCGGCAGCGCGACCCAGTCCGGCGTCGAGAGGCCCGCGCGGACGAGTTCGGTCTTCACGCTCGGCTTGTCCCACGCCCGCCGGCACGCCCCGGACGGCGTCCCCACGAAGGGGATGCCCAGCAGTTCCAGCACCTGCTGCACGGCGCCGTTCTCCCCCTCGCCCCCGTGCAGCGCGACGGCGACCGCGTCCGGCCGGTCGGTCGACAGCCGCTCCAGCAGGCGCGCGTCGACGTCCCACTCGCGTACGTCGACACCGTTCGCGCGCAGCGCACCCGCCAGTCGACGACCGGATCGCAGGGACACCTCACGCTCGTGGGACAGGCCTCCGGCCAGCACGGCCACCGTTCGATCGCTCACGCGGGCATTCTGCGCCATGAACGGGAACGCCCCGGACCGGGAGCCGGTCCGGGGCGTTCCACGTGAAACATCGCCGTCGTCGGACGGCGTCAGGTCGTGTCCGGCGACGGGCTCTGGGTGCCCCGGGTCAGCTCGGGGCGGACCGGTGTCCCGAACGTCCGCACGACCTCCATCTCGGCCTCCAGCACCGCCGCCAGCCGCCGCACGCCCTCGGTGATGCGCTCGGGCGTCGGGAAGCAGAACGACAGCCTCAGCTGCCGGCTGCCGAAACCGTCGGCGTAGAAGCCGGTGCCGGACGCGTACGCGACCCGCGCGGTGACCGCGCGGGGCAGCATCGCCTTCGTGTCGACGCCCTCCGGCACGGTCAGCCACACGAAGAACCCGCCGTCGGGGACGTTCCAGGTGCAGCCCTCGGGCAGGTACGTCTCCAGCGCGGCGAGCATCGCGTCGCGGCGCTCGCGGTAGTTCTCGCTGAACGTCTTGATCTGGCTGCGCCAGTCGTGGTGCGACAGGTAGCGCGACACCAGCATCTGCGTGAACGACGGCGGGCACAGCGTCGCCGACTCCGCGGCCAGCACCAGCCGGTCCCGCACCAGCGGCGGTACCAGCGCCCAGCCCACCCGCAGCCCGGACGCGAACGTCTTCGAGAACGACCCCAGGTACAGCACGTCCGGGTCGTACGAGCGCAGCGCCGGGTGCACCTCGCCGTCGAACCCGAGCATCCCGTAGGGGTTGTCCTCGACGACCATCACGCCGTAGCGGCGGCACAGCTCCAGGATCCGCGGGCGCCGCTCGTGCGCCAGCGTCACGCCGGCCGGGTTGTGGAAGTTCGGGATCGTGTACAGGAACTTCGGGACGATCCCCCGCCGTGCCAGCGACTCCAGCGCCTCGTGCAGCAGCTCCGGGACCAGTCCGTGCTCGTCCATCGCGACGTGCACGACCCGCGCCTGGTAGGCGGCGAAGCTGCCCAGCGCGCCGACGTAGGACGGTCCCTCGGCCAGGACGACGTCGCCGGGGTCGACGAAGATCCGGGTCAGCAGGTCGAGGGCCATCTGCGAGCCGACGGTGACGACGACGTCGTTCGGGTCGGCCTCGATGCCCTCCTCCCGCATGACCTCGCAGATCTGCTCGCGCAGCTGCGGGACACCCTGGGCGGAGCCGTACTGCAGCGCGGACATGCCGTCCACGTCGACGAGCTCGGCCACCTCACGGGCGAGGGACTGCAGCGGCAGCGCCGCCAGGTTCGGCATGCCACCGGCCAGCGAGACGACCTCGGGACGGCTCGCGACGGCGAACAGGGCCCGGATCTCCGACGCCGTCATCCCGGCGGTACGGGTCGCGAAGCGCTCGGTGGGGGCGAGCGGGACCACGGCCCCCTCCCCTGCCGCCGCTGCCTGCGCGGCCGCCGCGGCCGCGGAACGGCGGACGTCGGGCTGCTGCGGGCGGTCGGGCAGGGTCATCGCGTGCTCCTCTGCGAGGGGAAAAGGCTCGCCGAGTGTAACCGCGACGGGTGATCGGCCCGCCCTTCGTCGTGACGTTCGTACCGGTGGGCCCTCTCGGGGTGACGGGATCGCGAGAATCCACCTAGTCTCGGGCTGCGCGGGGTCACCGGACCCGGGGGCAGCCAGGGGGACGGTTGCTCCGGCGCCGGGGTCGGGACCACGCCCCGGACGGGCCGGGCCGTGCAGCAGCGCGTGCATCGCGCGACGACGACATCCGGAGGTCGGATTCCGTGTCCTGGCACGTTGCCGCGCTCAACCTCGACAACCTCGGCGATCTGCCGAAGCGGTGTCGCAACTGCGTCTACTGGGAGCTTTCGCCCCAGCTCGCCGACCAGACCGAGGGGTACGGCACGACCGACCTGGAGAAAGAGGCCTGGCTGTCGGAGGTGCTCCTCGAGTGGGGCTCCTGCGGCCGGGTCGTCTACGTCGGCGGTGCCCCCGCGGGGTACGTGCTGTTCGCGCCGCCGGCGTCGGTCCCCCGTGCCACCGAGATGCCGACCGGACCGGTCAGCGCCGACGCCGTCCTGCTGACCACGATGCAGGTGGCCCCGGAGTTCGCCGGCGAGGGACTGGGCCGGGCGCTCGCCCAGGCCGTCGTGAAGGACCTGACCCGACGCGGGGTGAAGGCCGTGGAGGCGTTCGGCGACGCGCGTCCCGGCACCGAGTCCGACTGCGTCGTCCCGGCGGACTTCCTCCGCTCGGTCGGATTCAAGACCGTCCGCCCGCACCACCGCTGGCCGCGGCTGCGGATGGAGCTGCGCTCGGGTCTGGAGTGGAAGTCCGACGTCGAGGCCGCGCTCGAACAGCTGTTCAACACGGTGACCATCCCGATGCAGACCGCGGCGCCGCGCCCGACGGCGACACCGGCCCGCGCGGGGTCCTGCCAGCTCTCGTTCGTGCCGCCCGCAGAGACGATCTGAGGGCGCTCTGAGCGGGCCGTGGGCGGCCTCGGTGGCCCGACCCCGGGTGAGGGGCCGGGCGGGGCACTGCGGGCCGTGACGGGCCTCAGACGGCCCGGATCTCGTCCCTCGCGTACTCGCGGGCCAGCACGTCGTTGAAGGTGAACGTGCCGGTGGGCTGGTCGTCCTGCCCGAGCAGGTACAGCCGTTTGACGGCGACGAGGATGCCCTCCGCGACGACGTCGCGGAAGCCCGGGTCGAGCAGCTTGCGGCGGTCCCCGAGGTGGGTCAGATACCCGACCTCGACGCGGACGGCCGGCATCCGGGTCCGGCGCACGAGCTCCCAGGTGCACGTCTGGCTGCGGCAGTCGAGCATTGAGGTCCGGGTGAGCAGCTCGCGCTGGATCAGCCCGGCGAGCGCCTCGCCGACGTTCGACGTGGTGCCCGACCCGTTGCCGAAGTAGTAGGTCGCCAGACCCTGCGCGTGCGGGCTGAAGCTCGCGTCGGTGTGCAGCGACACGACCATGTCGGCACCGACGTCGTTGGCGAACTGCGCGCGCTCGGTGTCCGGCGGGTTGCCGTTCTCCGGGCGGGAGAGCAGTGCCTCCATGCCGGTGGCCGACATGCGGCCGACGACCCGGCGGGCGAGGTCCCACATCAGGTCGGCCTCGGTGACCCCGCCGACGTCGACACCGCGGTCGTGCCCGCCGTGCCCCGGGTCGATGACGATGCGCTTGCCGCGCATCCGCGGGCCGGCCCGGCGCAGCAGCTCCTGCTCGCGCATGAGGTGCGGACGCCCGCCGGTGACCTTGCGGCCGAGCTGGCGCAGCGCGCGCAGCGTCTCCGGGCCGCAGACACCGTCGGGGGTCATGCCGTAGTCACGCTGGAAGCGGATCAGGGCCTGCTCGGTCTGCTGGTCGAACAACCCGCTCGGCCGGCCCGGGTTGTACCCGAGCTCGAGCAGGCGCTCCTGCAGGTGGGCGACGTCGTCGCCGGTGGTGGGGGTGGAGAGCGTGAACGACAGCATCCGGTCGCCCAGGCTCCAGCCCGCCTCCCGCAGTGCGCGGGCGGTATCCGGTCCGACGATGCCGTCGGTGATCAGGCCACGGCCCTGCTGGAACATGCGGACGGCGCGGTCCACGCCGTCGTCGAACATGTCCTGGGCGCGCGAGCCCGGCGGAACCGCCGGGAGCAGACCGAGCTGTCCCAGCGTCGTCCGGATCTCGCGTACGGCCGGACCGCAGTCCCCGCGCCGGAGCAGCTGCATGCACCCCTCGCTCGCAGTCGTGAGGCGCCGTGCGACGCCCGTGATCGGTCGGTTTCGCCCGGTGACCGGACGCGTGCCGGACTCATTGTGCCCTGCCCCGCCCCCGGAGGAGTGCAGCGGGGCGGATACGCGCGTGTCCCGGTTGTGATCAACCGGGACACGCAGCGTTATCTCCGTGCGCTATACGGCGCACGGACAGTGATCAGATGTGGTCGGCGAGATCGGCGAGGAGTGCCGCCTTCGGCTTCGCGCCCACGATCTGCTTCACCGGCTTGCCGCCGGAGAACAGGATCATCGTCGGGACCGACATGACCTGGTAGTCGCGGGCGACCTCCGGGTTGGCGTCGATGTCGAGCTTGGCGACGGTCAGCTTCTCGGAGTTCTCACCGGCGATCTCGTCGAGCACCGGGGCGACCATCTTGCACGGGCCGCACCAGGTGGCCCAGAAGTCGACCAGGACGGGCTTGTCGCTCTTCAGGACGTCCTGGTCGAACGAGCTGCTGGTGACGTCGACGGTGTTGTTGCCCATGGGGTTCTCCTTCGGTCGCGGATGCGGGTCTGTCGGGTGCCGGTGGGCGGTCAGTGCGCGGCGTCGGCCACGGCGGCCGCCGGGGCGGTCTCCTCCGAGCCGTAGCCGCCGCCGGCCAGCTCGGGGCTGACCTCGTGGCCGGCCAGCCAGCGCTCGGCGTCGATCGCGGCCGAGCAGCCGGAGCCCGCGGCGGTGATCGCCTGGCGGTAGGTGTGGTCGACGAGGTCGCCACAGGCGAAGACGCCCGGGACGTTCGTGTAGGTGGTACGTCCGTCCACCTGCACGTAGCCCTCGTCGTCGACGTCGACCTGGCCCGCCACCAGCGCGCTGCGCGGGTCGTGGCCGATCGCGACGAACATGCCGGTGACGTCGAGCGTGCTGGTCTCACCGGTCACGGTGTCGCGCAGCTGCAGCTGCCTCACCGAGCCCTCGCCGGTCACCTCGGTGACCTCGGAGTTGGTGCGCCAGCGCATCTTCGGGTCGTTCTGCGCCCGCTCGTACATGATCTTCGAGGCGCGGAACTCGTCCCGACGGTGGATGACCGTGACGGTCTCGGCGAAGCGGGTGAGGAACGTGGCCTCCTCCATCGCCGAGTCGCCGCCGCCGATGACGGCGATGTTCTGGTCCCGGAAGAAGAACCCGTCGCAGGTGGCGCACGAGCTGACGCCGCGGCCGAGGAGCTCCTGCTCGCCGGGGACGTGCAGGTAGCGCGGGGCGGCACCCATCGCGAGGATCACGGCGCGGGCCCGGAAGGTCTCCTTGCCGACCCGCACCTCCTTGACGTCGCCGTCGAGCTTCACCTCGTCGACGTCCTGCGGGCGCAGGTCCGCACCGAAGCGCTCCGCCTGGCCCCGCATCTGCTGCATGAGCTCGGGGCCCATGATCCCCTCGGTGAAGCCCGGGTAGTTCTCCACCTCGGTCGTGGTCATCAGGGCGCCGCCGAACTGGCTGCCCTCGAACACGAGCGGGGCGAGCTGGGCCCGCGCGGCGTACACCGCAGCGGTGTAGCCGGCCGGCCCGGACCCGATGATGATCAGGTTGTGCACCGTGTCGTCGGTGGTCACCGGTACCGATCCCTCCTGGCGCGCCCGGGCGACGGGCGCGATGACGGGGCCTGCGGGTGCCGGCCCGGGTGGCCGGCTCCTGCGTCGTGGCTGCCGTATGGCTCGAACGCGATCCTAGACACGGGCATTCCCGCTCGTCGGTGCCGCCGGACGTGGGCCGCGTGACCCGGGCGTCGCCGGTGCCCGGCCCGGTCAGCCGGTGGTGGTCTCGGCGAGCACGCGCGCGGTGCCCGGCCCGCAGTCCGGCGGTACGGCGACGAGGCGGTAGCGGCCCCGTTCCGGTCCGCCGAGGACGAGCAGGACCGCCGGGCGGCCGTCGACGGAGTGCGGGCGGGCCGTCAGGAACGGAGCATCCGTTCGCGGGTCGCCCGCGGCCGCGAGGCAGGCGCGGGCCCGGGCGGGGTCGTCGAGCGCGCCGACGGGGACGTCCGCACCGGCGGCCGCGGACCGGAGCTCCTCCGGGGCGGTCCCGGCGATCGGGACG
>NZ_JAMXSG010000131.1:0-15419 GCF_024124365.1 Pseudonocardia sp. McavD-2-B | reverse complement strand
CTCCGGGCCGGACGTGCGGCGCGGCAACCCCGGCCACGGCGTGCAGTGGGACCCGGGCCCCGCCACCGAGGTGCTGATCACGGGCGACGAGACCGCGCTGCCCGCCGTGCGGGGCATCCTCGCCGCGCTCCCGCCGCACCACCGGGGCCGGGTGCTGGTCGAGGTCGGCGACCCGGCCGACGCCGTCGGGCTCACCGACGCCCATCCGGGCGTGACGGTGGAGGTCTGCCGGCGACCCGGGCGCCCGCTGCTCGACGCCGTCGCCGACTGGGCCGGCGCCCACGGTGGGGCGGCCGCCCGCCTCGGCGAGCACTTCTACGCCTGGAACGCCACCGAGAGCACCCGGGTGGCGCGGGTGCGGACGCTGCTGCACGAGGCGGGCGTCGCCCCGGACCGGGTCCACGCGCAGGGCTACTGGCACGACCGGCCCCGTCCCGCAGCCCGCTGATCACCCGGCCGTCATCCGGGCGTGGCCCCGCGGCCATGACCGGCGCGCAGCGTTGCCACCCGTGGACGAGACCCCGGTCGAGCCTCAGGCCGACGCCCCCGACACCCTGATCCCGCACCCCGCCGCGGCCGACCCCGGGCACTTCCGGGTCGACGACTCCGACGACGACGACCCGACCCTCGTCGGCCCCGAGGGCAGCCCGGTCGACACCTGGCGCCAGGGCTACCCCTACGACGACCGTCTGTCCCGCCTGGAGTACGAGCGCCAGAAGCGGCTGCTGCAGATCGAGCTGCTGAAGCTGCAGAACTGGGTCAAGGACACCGGCAACCGGATCGTCGTACTGTTCGAGGGCCGCGACGCCGCGGGCAAGGGCGGGACGATCAAGCGGTTCACCGAGCACCTCAACCCCCGCGGCTGCCGGGTGGTGGCACTGGAGAAGCCGACCGAGCGCGAGGCCGGCCAGTGGTACTTCCAGCGCTACGTGCAGCATCTGCCCTCGGCCGGGGAGATCGTGCTGTTCGACCGGTCCTGGTACAACCGGGCCGGCGTCGAGCGGGTCATGGGCTTCACCGACCCCCGCTCCTACATGGAGTTCCTGCGGGCCACCCCGGAGCTGGAGCGGATGCTCGTCCGGTCCGGCATCCACCTGGTGAAGCTGTGGTTCTCGGTGTCACGCGACGAGCAGCGCACCCGCTTCCTGATCCGCCAGGTCGACCCGGTGCGCCAGTGGAAGCTGTCCCCGATGGACCTCGCCTCGCTGGACAAGTGGGAGGCCTACACCGAGGCCAAGGAGGCGATGTTCTTCTACACCGACACCAAGGACGCGCCCTGGACGGTGATCAAGAGCAACGACAAGAAGCGCGCACGGCTCGAGGCGATGCGCCACGTCCTGGGCCTGTTCGACTACCCCGGCAAGGACACCGGGGTCGCCTCCCCGCCGGACCGGCTGATCGTCGGGCCCGCCGCGGAGATGTTCGAGCAGGACGAGGGCCCGAACCGCTTCCCGCCGCTGACCGACAGGCACCACTGACCCGCGGGGGCGGTACTCAGGCGGGCTCGGCCACCAGCGTCATGGTCAGCGAGTGGCCGACGCCCAGGCCGGGGCCCGCAGCCCGTTCGAGTCCGAGCAGGGTCCCGGCGAGCCGGTCGGCGGCGGCGTCGGCGAGCGGCCCCGCCCCCCGGTACGGCTCCAGGGCGCCGTTCCAGCGGTCGGCGAACCCGCGCAGCCAGGACAGCACCTCCTCCGGCGCGCCCCCGGTCGCGGGGGTGAACCGGAGGTCGTCGGGGTCGACCCGGGACGGGTCGCGGACCAGGTCGTTCACCAGGGTCCGGAAACGCGGCACCGCCGGGTGGAAGGTGCCGGTGGCGGTGTGCCGTCCGACCAGGACCGACCGGTCGACGGCGGTGCGCGACACCAGCCGCGCACCGCTACCGGCCAGCGCGGCGTCGACGGTGGCGTCGAGCTCGGCGCGGCCGTAGAAGGTCATCGGCTCGGAGATCGCCCCGCCGCCGCCGGCGAAGAAGCTCATCGCGTAGTCCCAGCGCTCGACGCCCCAGCGGGGCTGCCACTCCACCGAGTACCGGCCGAGGACGTCGACGACGACCGCGGCGCGCCGCCCCCGGGCCGCGACGGCCGTCAGCACCGACCCCAGCGCGGCGACGAGTTCCTCGCGGGTGAGGTGGGAGTACGGCACCCCGCAGGACAGGTAGAGGTCGAACGCGCCGTCGGGCAGCGCGTCGCGCACGTCGCCGAGCACGAACGACGCCGACGGCGAACCGACGGTGTCCCGCGCGGTGGCGACCATCTCCGGGTCGACGTCGAGACCGACGTAGCGCAGTCGGTCCTCCGCGACGATCGGCGCGGCGTCCAATGCCGGGCGGGTGAGGAGGGCGAACCCGTCGGCCGTGCCGGACCCGACGTCGAGCACCGCGACCGGGGACCCGGGCCGCAGGTGCAGCGCGGCCAGCGCACCCGCGATGACCCGCCGGGTGACCGGCTCCTCGGAGCCGACCTTGACGGGGTCCCGTCGCGACGGGGACAGGTAGTGGGCGCTCGCGCCGCGGTAGGACGGGGCCTGCTCGGAACGGCTCACCGTTCCTTCCTACACCGAGAAGATCATCCTCGGCTCACCGCGGGCGGCCGGGGTCGGGCCGGCCGCCCGCGGGAGGTCAGCGGGACGACTCAGGCGAGGTCGTCCAGCTCGCCGTTCCTGATCGAGGCCAGGAAGGCGGCCATCTCGGTCGCCGGGAAGGCGAGCACGGTGCCGTGCGGGTCCCGCGAGTTGCGGACGGCCACGGTCCCCCCGGTCACGACGGCGAGCTCGACGCAGTTGCCCTGGTAGCCGCTGCGCACGCTCTTGCGCCACGCCAGCGAATCGATCGCCGCGGGGCCGCTCAGGTGCATCTGTTCCATGCGAATGCTCACCTCATCTGCACGTGCATTCTCCGTTGCGGAGACGCTAACAGGGGGCGAGTGGTTCGGTCGTGCAAAACAGGACTGGCGCGCCCGGCGGTCGCCCGGCCGCGCCCGAGTGCGCCGCACCGGCCGTGGGCGGTCGGCATCGGACGGTGTCCCTCACTGGCGGGGACGCCGGTGCCGTTCGTCGCCCGGGAGCGACGTCGGTGCAGGTCAGCGTTCGGCGCGCAGCTTGCTCAGGGCCTGTTTGGTCTGCTCCGGGCTGAGCGCGTCGACGGTGAGCCGGTCCATCGACCGGCCGTAGCGCTCGACGTCGGCCCGCTTGTCCAGATAGGAGGACCCGGTCATCTCCTCGAGGTAGACCAGGTCGGGCAGCTCGGGCTCGGCGAAGCGCAGCATGGTGAAGGCGTGCTCGGCCCCGTAGCCGGACAGGTCCCAGGGCAGCAGCTGGACGATGACGTTCGGTAGCGACGACAGCTCGACCAGGTGGTCGAGCTGGGCACGGAAGACCGCCTCCCCGCCGACCGGGCGGTGCAGCACGGCCTCGTCGAGCACGGTCCAGAAGGTCGGGGCGTCCTTGCGGTGCAGCACGCGCTGGCGCCGCAGCCGCACCTCCAGGCGCTTCTCGACGTCGGCCCGCTCGGCGGGCGGTAGATCGGTGTGGCCGCCGCTGACGACCGCGCGGGCGTAGTCCTCGGTCTGCAGCAGGCCGGGGACGAACAGCAGCTCGTAGGACGAGATCCGCGACGCCGAGGCCTCCAGACCCACGAAGTCCTCGAACCAGCCGGGGACGACATCGTTGTACCGGGCCCACCAGCCGCTGGAGTTGCTCTCCTCGGCCATCGACAGGACCTGCTCGCGCTCGGGGCCCTCGGCGACGCCGTACATCGTCAGCAGGTCGGCCACGTCGCGCTGCTTGAACCCGACCTTGCCGGACTCCAGCCTGCTCATCTTCGAGTCCGAGCCGCGGATCGCGTACGCCGCGTCGGCCCGGGAGATGCCCGCGCGCTCCCGCAGCCGGCGCAGGTGGGAACCGAGGACGATGCGCCGCGCGGTCGGGCCGCGGTCGGCACCGGGCGGGGTGGGGCTGTTCGGGCTGGGGACCACCGGGACGGGCTCCTGCGGGTTGCGGGGACTGCCGATCGGGTGACCCAGCCTACACAACGGTTCCGCAGGTCGTCAGCGGTCTCGATCACGGGACACTTCCGGACGGTGACGGTGCGTGCCCGTCGGGCCGGTCCGCTACGGTGGCCGCACCGGTGATCGGCACCACGACGGGCGCCGTCCGGGCACCGACCGACGAACCGGCGCGACGGCGCCGACGACGCAGTGAGGACTCCGCCGATGGCCCAGCCGACCGAGGGTCGCGCTCCCGCGTACATCGACACGACCAAGGCCAGCATCGCCCGGGTCTACGACTACGCGCTCGGCGGGAAGGACAACTACGACGTCGACCGGGAGACCATCGAACGGGTCCGGCAGGTGGCGCCCGAGGTCAACATGCTCGCGATCGACAACCGGGCGTTCCTGATCCGGGCGGCGCGCTTCGTCGCCACCCAGACCTCCATCACCCAGTACCTGGACTGCGGCTCCGGCCTGCCGACCGCGGAGAACACCCACCAGGTGGTGCAGCGGCTGCAGCCCGAGGCCCGGGTCGCCTACGTCGACAACGACCCGACCGTCATCGCACACGGCCAGGCGCTGCTGGAGGACAACGAGTTCACCCGCTTCTCCGCCGCGGACATCCGCGAGCCGGAGACGGTGCTGGCCGACCCGACGGTCCAGGGCTTCCTCGACCTGGACCAGCCGCTCGCGCTGTTCCAGATCGGCACCATCCACCACTTCGACGACGCCGTGGACCCGCAGGCGGTCATGGCGCGCTACATCGAGCGGCTCGCCCCCGGCAGCGTCGTCGCGATCGCGCACTTCTTCGACCCGGAGAACGCCGACAGCGAGCTGGCCCGGCGGATGGAGCAGGTCTTCGTCCACAGCCCGATGGGCAGCGGCCGGTTCCGCACGCACGCCGAGATCAGCGGCCTGTTCCCCGGGCTCGAGCTGGTCGACCCGGGCATCGTCCCCTGCTACCGGTGGTGGCCCGACGGCCCGCAGCTGCGCACCGAGGACCCGGTGCAGCGCTGCATCGTCGGCGGGGTCGGCATCAAGCGATGAGTTCGCGGGGCCGCCGCGGTCGGAACGGGTGAGACCCACCGACCCCGGGAGGCCCCCGTGCCCGTCACCCTGGACCGCACCGCCGCGCTCCTGCACGACGCCGTCGACGCCGGGCGCGTCCCGGGGCTGGTCGCCGCCGTCGACGACCCTCGGCACGGCACCACGGTGCACGTCCTCGGCTACGACGGCGCCGGACACCCGCTGCGCCGCGACACGGTCGTGCGGATCGCTTCGATCACCAAGCCGGTCGTCGCGGTCGCCGCGCTCGCACTCGTCGAGGACGGGATGCTGGACCTCGACGGGCCGGTCGCTGCGTGGCTCCCGGAGCTGGCCGCGCCGCGGGTGCTGCGCCACGAGGCGGCCGAGCTCGACGACACCGTCCCCGCGCGCCGGCCGATCACCCTCCACGACCTGCTGACCTACCGCTGCGGGACCGGGATGCTCCCCCGGCCCGGCGCCGATCTGCCCGTGCAGCGCGCCACCGCCGGGCTCGGCAGCGACGGGCCGCCCGGCAGCTACCCGCTGCCCGACCCCGACACCTGGACCGCACGGCTCGCCGCCGTGCCGCTCGTCGCGCAGCCGGGATCGCGCTGGCTCTACCAGACCAGCGGCGACCTGCTCGGCGTCCTGCTCGCCCGCCGCTGCGGGACCGACCTGCAGACCGTGCTGGCCGAGCGCGTGTTCACCCCGCTCGGCATGCGCGACACCGGCTTCTCGGTACCCGTCGCCGACCGGGACCGGTTCGTCCCGCTGCTGACCGCCGCACCCGGCGGCGGCTTCACGGTGACCGACCCGGTCGACGGCGCGTGGGCGGCCCCGCCGGTGTTCCCGTCCGGGGGCGGCGGACTGGTCTCCACCCTGGACGACCTGCTCGCGTTCTCCCGGGCCCTGCGCGGGGGCGGCAGCCCGGTCCTGTCCCCCGGCGCCGTCGCCGAGCTGACCACCGACCGGCTGAGCGCCGCGCAGCGGGCCGGCGCCGCCCCGTTCCTCGACGACGACTGCGGCTGGGGCCTGGGCCTGGCCGTCGAGGACGGCGGCCGCTACGGCTGGGACGGCGGCCTGGGCACCGGGTGGCGCTCCGACCCGTCGACCGGAGTGATCTCGCTGCTGCTGACCCAGGTCGCGTGGGACGGACCCGACGGGCCCGCACTCCTGCACTCCTTCCGCGCTGCGGCGCACTCCTGAGAGAACCCACCACGGCCGGACGCTCGAGGTCGTCGTGCTACCGGTGTCGGATCGCGACGCCGATGTCGCCTCCCACCGGCTGCCGGCCCCGGAGTCGGCGCGGGTCCGCTCCGGCGGCGGGGTACACCCGGTCACACCGATTGCGTGACGGTCCCCGGCGGCGCATACTCGTCGTAATTCAACATCAGTTGAAAATGAGGTGGGTGTGATGTCGGAGCGGACGACGTGCTGCGTGGTCGGTGGCGGCCCGGCCGGGATGATGCTGGGGCTGCTGCTGGCCCGGGCCGGGGTCGAGGTGACCGTGCTGGAGAAGCACGGCGACTTCCTGCGGGACTTCCGCGGGGACACCGTGCACCCCACCACCCTGGACCTGCTCGACGACCTGGGGCTCGGCGAGCGGTTCGCCGCGCTGCCGCAGAGCCGGGTCGACGAGGTCGTGATCCCGGACGAGCGGGGCGGTGCGCAGCGGATCGGGAACATGTCCCTGCTGCGCCGGGTCGGGGTGCGTCACCCCTACGTCGCACTCGTCCCGCAGTGGGACCTGCTGAACCTGCTCGCCGAGGTCGCCGCCGACGAGCCCGCCTTCCACCTGCGGCTCGACACCCGGGCCACGTCGCTGGTCCGGGAGAACGGGCGGGTCGTCGGCGTCCGGTACGCGACGACGACCGCGCCCGGCGAGGAGACCACCGGCGAGATCCGGGCCGACCTCACCGTCGCCTGCGACGGCAGGCACTCGGTCCTGCGGGCCGGGTCCGGCCTGCCCGTGACCGAGTACGACGTCCCGTTCGACACCTGGTGGTTCCGGCTGCCGCGGCGCCCCGAGGAGCAGCGGGCCACCCTGCGCCCGCGGATCGGGAAGGGACGCTTCGCGGTGGTGATCCCGCGCGAGGGCTACTACCAGATCGGCTACCTCGCCCCCAAGGGCACCGACGCACGGCTGCGCGCCGCGGGCGTCGAGGCGTTCCGGGCCGACATCGCCGACCTGATGCCGGAGTACGCCGACCGGGTCGACCAGATCGCGTCGATGGACGAGGTGAAGCACCTCGACGTGAAGCTCAACCGGCTGCGCCGCTGGCACGTCGACGGCCTGCTCTGCATCGGCGACGCCGCGCACGCGATGTCCCCCATCGGCGGCGTCGGGATCAACCTCGCGATCCAGGACGCGGTCGCCGCCGCGACCCTGCTCGCAGCCCCGCTGCAGCGGGGCACCCTCACCGAGCGGGACCTCGGCCGGGTCCGCAACCGCAGGCTGCTCCCGACGGTGCTGGTCCAGGGCCTGCAGCGGATCATGCACCGGAACATCGCCGGCCCGGCGCTGGCGGGACGGCTCGACGGCCCCCCGGCTCCGCTGCTGCGGCTGATGCGCGCGGTCCCGGCTGCCCAGATCGTGCCCGCCTACCTGGTGGGCGTGGGCTTCCGGCCGGAGCGGGCCCCGGACTTCGCCCGTCGCGAACCCGTCCCGGCCGGCTGAGCCGCGGCTAGGCTCGCCGGGTGCTGCCCCTGGACGCCCTCGACGTCGACCTGCTCGCCGCGCTGCGCGACCGGCCGCGGGCCGGGGTGCTGGAGCTCTCGCGCACACTGCGGGTCGCCCGCGGGACGGTGCAGGCGCGACTGGACCGGCTGGAGCGTGCCGGGGTCGTCACCGGGTACGGCCCGGACGTCGACCTCCCGGCGGCCGGGTACGGCGTGCAGGCGTTCGTGACGCTGGAGATCGCGCAGGGCGAGCTGGGCGACGTCGCCGCCGAGCTCGCCGCGCTGCCCGCGGTCACCGAGGCGTACGCGACGACCGGCTCGTCGGACGTGATGTGCCGGCTGGCGGCGTCGTCGCACGAGGACCTGCAGGACACCCTGCTCGCGCTCGGCCGCTCACCGCTGGTGGCCCGCTCCACCAGCGTGGTGGTGCTGTCCACCCTGGTCGCGCCGCGCTGGCGGCCGCTGCTGGAGCGCGACCACCGCGAGGGCCCGAGCCGGGCGCCCGCCTACCGGGACTGACCGGACCCGCAGTTCGACGGCACCGGTCCGCGGTGGCCGGGTCAGCCGAGGTGGTGGGCCGCCCGGTGCGCGCCGAGCACGTCCAGGCCGAAGTCCGCCGACGGGTCGCGCCACACCGAGTGGGCGTGGTTGGCGTCGCGCTGGGTGTTGTCCCACTCGATGAGCAGGCGCGGGCCCTGCACCCGGTAGTAGTTCGGGGCGCCGTCCTCCAGCGGCCCCGCCCAGGCGAGGTGCACGGCGTCGAGCTCGGTGTCGTCGTCGTAGCGGGAGATCGGCTGCAGCGGCTCGGCGACCCGCTCCAGGTAGGTGCCCAGCAACGCGCGCAGCATCTCGCGACCCCCGGCGTCCAGGTCGGACGCCGGCACGCCGGCCGGGGTGCGCGACAGCGCGACGGTCTCCTTCTGCGCGTCGGTGAACGCGGCCCGCTCCTCGATGGCCTCGCTCATGTCGTCGAGCCGGCGCTGCTGCTCGGGGTCGGCGAAGGACCCGGTGCGCCAGATCCCGGCCAGCGGGATCCAGTTGTCGCCCTCCTGCGGCTCGGTGCGGTTCGCGGCGACGAGGTCCGGCGGGGCCTTGTCCAGCAGCACCGCACGCTCGCGCAGCTCGGCGGGCAGCGAGCGGACGAGGTCGCGGGCGAGGTCCTCGACCCGTCCGAGCGGGCGGAGCACGGCGTCGCCGAGCAGCTCGGAGGTCGCGGGGTCGGCGCCCAGGAAGCACGGGGTCGAGGCGACCACGACGCCGTCGACGACGAGGATGTTGACCGACACGTGGTGCCCGCCGAAGCGCCAGCCCCAGGTGCCGGTGTCCCCCGGCTCGCCGAAGACGCGCAGATGGTACATCTGCGGGTCCCGGCCACGGGTCCGGTCGAACAGGGTCACGAAGCCCTCGGTGTGGTCGAGGACGTTCTCCAGCCCCATCACGGTCGCGACGGTGACGTAGGCGGCCCGGGACAGCCCGGACGCGACCAGCTTCATCGCGGCGCGCTGCTGCGGCGGGAGCTGGTCGTGGAAGGTGAGCCCGCCGTGGTCGGTAGGGGTGTAGAACCAGCGGCGGCGCTCGGCGTCGGCGGCGCCGTCACCGGTCGGGGCCTGCCCGACGGCGACCTCCCGCTGCGCCGGGTCGAGGGTGTCCAGCCAGGCCGACGCGGCCCCGGCCATCGCGTCCGCCGTCTCCCGGGTGTCCGCCGCACCGATCATCCTGCCGACGGTAGCGACTGCAGGCAGACTCCGCGGGGCGGGATGCGCCATACTCGTTGTGCACAATCAATCGAGCCGGAGGCAACGATGCCCACTCCCACCGACGACAACCGCGACCTGCTCACCGTGATCGCCCGGATGCGGGCGAAGCCGGGCAAGGAGGAGGAGCTGAAGGCGGAGCTCGAGAAGCTGATCGAGCCGACGTTGAAGGAGGACGGCTACGTCAACTACGACCTCCACCAGGGCTGGGACGACCCCGCGGTGTTCTTCTTCTACGAGAACTGGGAGTCCGAGGCGAAGCTCGACGCGCACCTGCAGACCCCGCACCTGGTGCACTTCGTCGGGATCATGGGCGACCTGCTCGACGGCGAGCTCGTGATCCAGAAGCTGCGCCGCATCGCCTGAGCTCAGCCCTGCCGGTACCCGGCCGCCAGCTCCGCGAAGGCGGCCGGGTCCACCAGCGACGTCGTGTCGCCGGGCTCCCGCCCGGCGGTCACGTCGAGCAGCAGCCGTCGCATGATCTTGCCCGAGCGGGTCTTCGGCAGCTCCGCGACGAGCACGACCTCACGGGGCCGGGCGACCGGCCCCATCTCACGCGCCACGTGTGCCCGCAGCTGGTCGGCGAGGCCCTCGGTCGGGCCGTCGGTGACCGTCACGAACGCGACGACGGCCTGTCCGGTCGTCGCGTCCGGTGCCCCGACCACGCCCGCCTCGGCGACCCGCGGGTGCGACACCAGCGCCGACTCCAGCTCGATCGAGCCGAGCCGGTGCCCGGACACGTTCATGACGTCGTCGATCCGGCCCTGCAGCGTCACGTACCCGTGCTCGTCGACGACGGCGCCGTCGCCCGCCTTGTACCAGCCCTGCTCGGCGTAGTCGGCGAAGTACGACGCGCGGAACCGCTCCGGGTCGCCCCACACGGTCCGTGCCATCGACGGCCACGGCCGGTCGATCACCAGGATGCCGCCCTCGCCGGGGTCGCAGGTCCGCCCGTCGCGGTCGACCACCCGCACCGAGAGCCCCGGCAGCGGCCGGGTCGCCGAGCCCGGGACCAGCGACGTCACCCCGGGCAGCGGCGCGCAGACCGCCGCGCCGGTCTCGGACTGCCACCAGGTGTCGACGATGGGGCAGCGGCCGCCGCCGATCTCGGTGTGGAACCAGCGCCACGCCTCGGGGTTGATCGCCTCACCGACCGTGCCGAGCAGCCGCAGCGACGACAGGTCGTGTGCCGCGGGCACCTGCGGGCCCCACTTCATGTACGTCCGGACCAGGGTGGGCGCGGTGTAGTACACGGTGACGCCGTACCGGGCGATGATCTCGAAGTGCCGGCCGGGCTCCGGGGTGTCCGGGGTGCCCTCGTAGATCACCTGCGTGACGCCGTTGGACAGCGGGCCGTAGACCTCGTAGGTGTGCGCGGTGACCCAGGCGAGGTCGGCGGTGCACCAGTAGACGTCGTCGGGCTTGTGGTCGAAACAGGCCCACGCCGTCCACGACGCCTGGGTGAGGTAGCCGCCCATGGTGTGCAGCAGACCCTTGGGGGTCCCGGTGGTGCCGGAGGTGTAGACGAGCATGAGCGGGCTCTCGGCGGGGTGCGCCTGCGCCTCGTGGACCTCGGGTGCGGTGTCGACGACGTCGTGCCACCACACGTCGCGGCCGGGGGTCCAGTCGACCTCCGAGCCGGTCCGCCGGATGACCAGCACGTGCTCCAGCGAGTCCACCCCGGACGCGGCCTCGTCGGCGTTGACCTTGACCGGGACGGCCTTCCCGCGCCGGTACTGGCCGTCGGTGGTGACGAGCAGCTTCGCCGACCCGTCGGTGAGCCGGAACCGCAGTGCCGAGGCGGAGAACCCGCCGAAGACCAGCGAGTGGACCGCCCCGATCCGGGCGCAGGCGAGCATCACGACGACGGTCTCGACCAGCACCGGCAGGTACACGACGACGACGTCGCCGCGCCCCACCCCGAGCGCGGTGAGCGCATGCGCGCAGCGGGCGACCTCGCGCTGCAGGTCGGCGTAGGTGACGGTGCGCCGGTCCCCCGGCTCGCCCTCCCAGTGCAGGGCGACCTTCTCCCCGGCACCGGCCTCGACGTGCCGGTCGACGCAGTTGCGCGCGACGTTCAGCGTGCCGTCGGCGAACCAGGTGACCTCGGGCCAGCGGCTGCCGTCGTAGCCCTGCGCGGGGGCGCGGTCCCACTCCAGGCGCCGGGCCTGCGCGCACCAGAACGCCTCCGGGTCGGCGGCGGCCTCGTCGTAGGCCGCAGCGGTGACGTTGGCGTGCGCGGCGAGCTCGGGCGGGGGCGGGTACATGCCCCGATCCTCGCCGCCGGATCCCCCGCGGCGCAGGTCGTCGTGAGGGGACTCACCGGTGGGCGAAGGCCCGGTGGTGGTCGTCGAGCAGGTCCACGCCGAAGTCGTTCTCCGGGTCGCGCCACACCGAGTGGGCGTGGTCCGCGCCGTCCTGGGTGTTGTCCCACTCCAGCAGCAGCCGCGGCCCCTGCAGCCGGTGGTAGTGCGGCTCCCCCGCCTCCAGCGACCCCGCCCAGGCCAGGTGCACCTCGTCGAGGGCGGCGTCGTCGTCGTACCGGGCGGCGGGTGAGACCCCGGCCGGTGCCCGGTCCAGGTAGGCCGAGAGCAGGCGGCGCAGCAGGTCGCGGCCACGGTCGTCGAGCGCGCTCGCCGGGACACCGCGCGGCGCGCCGGTGAGCGCGACGGCCTCGGTGCCCTCGACCGGGTCCACCGGCCCGGGCGGGCTCTCCCGCCGGATCGCCGAGGTCGGCAGCGGCCGGTCGCCCGGCGCGACCAGCGGCCGGTTCGCCGTCACCAGGTCCGGCGGCGCCCCGGCGGAGAGGACCGCGACCCCGGCGAGCTCGGGCGGGAGCCCGCGGACGATCTCCCGGGCCAGGTCCTCGGTCGGGCCGAGCGGGCGCGTGACACCCCCGCCGAGCAGCGGTGTCGTCGCGGGGTTCGCGCCGAGGAAGCACGGCGTGGCCGCGGCCACCCGCCCGTCGACGACGAGTGCGTTCACCGACACGTGGTGCCCGCCGAAGCGCCAGCCCCAGGTGCGCGCGCCCGGGTCACCGAAGATCCGCAGGTGGTAGAGCGCCGGGTCCCGGAACCGCTCCCGGTGCGGCCGGGTGGGCCAGTCCTGCGCCCGGTCCAGGACGTTCTCCAGCCCCATGACCGTCGCCACGGTGGCGTAGCCGGCCTCGGACAGACCGGACGCGACCAGCCGCATCGCGCGCTGCTGCTGGACCGGGGTCTGCGCGTGCAGCGTCAGCCCGCCGTGGTCGGTGGGGGTGTAGAACCAGCGACGACGCTCGGCGTCGGACCGGGAGTCGCCGGACGGGCCGTCGCCGCGGGCGGTCGCGAGCCGGTCGTCGTCCAGGGTGTCCAGCCAGGCCGCGGCCGCGTCCGCCATCGCCGCGGCGACCGTCTCGCTCGTCGTCACACCGGCCACGCTAGTCCGCCGGGCGGGTCAGTCCGCCGCGTCGCGGACGAGCAGCGCGATCTGCACCCGGTTGTCCAGGACCAGCTCGCGCAGCAGCCGGGACACGTAGGACTTCACCGTCGCCACCGACATGTGCAGCTCGGCGGCGATGTCGGCGTTGGAGCCGCCGCGGGCGACGGCCTCGGCGACGTCGCGCTCGCGGTCGGCGAGCCGGTCGAGCCGGGCCCGGGCGGCGCGCCTGCGGTCGACCGGCCCGGCGCCGTCGCCGCGGACGATGCCGATCAGCCGCCGGGTGATCGCCGGGGACAGCACGGCGTCGCCGTCGGCGGCGGCGCGGACGGCCTCCACGATCCCCTCGGGCGCGGCGTCCTTGAGCAGGAACCCGCTCGCCCCGGCGCGCAGCGCCCGCACGACGTGCTCGTCGGCGTCGAACGTGGTCAGCACGACGACGGTCGGGGCGTCGGGCCGCGAGGTCACCTCCCGGGTCGCGGCGACGCCGTCGACGCGGCGCATCCGCAGGTCCATCAGCACCACGTGCGGCCGACCCGCGGCGACGGCGGCGGGCACCTCGTCACCGTCACCGGCGTCGCCGACCACCTGGATGCGCCGTACCGGTCCGGTGCCGTCGCCGGGCAGCGCGTGCCCGTCGAGCATCACCCGCAGCCCGGAGCGGACGAGCGGGTCGTCGTCGACGAGCAGCACCCGGATCGCGGTCGCGGTCATCCCGTCTCCTCCCGCCACGGCAGCACCGCGCGCAGCAGGTGCCCCGACGGCGTCGGGCCGTGGGTCAGCGTCCCGCCGGCGAGGGTCTCGACGCGCTCGCGCAGCCCGACCAGGCCGGTCCCGGCACCCTCGGGCGTCGGACCGGCCGCGGACGGCCCGGAGGTGACGGTGACGGTGAGGTCCCGGCCGGGCCGCCCGTCGAGGGCGACCTCGACCCGGGCCCCGGGTGCGTGCCGGGCGGCGTTGGTCAGGCCCTCGCGCACCACCCGGTGCACGACGCCGGCCAGCGGGCGCCCCGGCGGGGACACCGTCAACAGCGCCGTCGACCGGAGGCGGACGTCCGCGCCGACCGCGCGGGCCTCGGCGACGAGCTCCTCGACCGCACCGAGGTCGTCGACCTCGTCGGGTACGTCGCCGGTGGGCTCGTGCAGCACCTGGACGATCGTGCGCAGGTCCTCCATCGCGCGGTGGGTGGTGTCGCGCAGCACCCGCGCGGTCTCGCGGACGGTGCGGGCGGGCAGGTCCCCGCGCAGCGCCAGGGCCCCGGCGTGCACCGACAGCAACGACAGCCGGTGCCCGAGCCGGTCGTGCATCTCCCCGGCGATCCTCCGCCGCTCGTCGGCGCGGGCCTGCTCCTCGCGCACCGCGCGCTCGGCCTCGGCGCGGGCGAGCCGCTCGCGCAGGTCATCGACCATCGCGCGGCGGATCCCGGTCAGCAGGCCCGCGGTCACCGAGATGGCCTGGAACGCCACGGCCCCGCCGAGCAGCACGAGCACCGTCGGCCCGTCGGGGACGTTGCGGTACAGCGTGACCGCGGCGGTCCCGACCGCCAGGGCCAGCACCGGCAGCGTCTCGACCGCGCGGCGCCGGGTCGCGATCACGAACACCCCGACCAGCGGCAGGTAGGTGGCGACGGGCGAGACGAGCGGGCCGAGTACGGCCAGCACCGCGAACACCCGCGGCGACCGGTAGCGCACCGCGATCGAGCCGATCATCGCGAGCCCGACGACGAGCAGCGTCCACTGCAGCACCCCGGCGGTGGCCTGCGTCTCGGCGACGGTGAGCCCGGCGGTGAGCACCGCGACCACCAGCACGGCGGAGATCACGGCGGGGCGGACCGGCACACGTCGACCATAGGGGGCGGACCGGCGCCGTCCAGCAGGTTTCCGCTCGAACGGGACGGCCACCGGTCCCCTCCCGTCTCCCGACCCCCCGGGATCGACCGTCAGCCTGCCGGGCGGCGCGACGGTGGCGCACCCGCCGAAGGTCGTGCGCAGCGCGACCGAAGTCGCCGGGCCGCGTCACCCGGAATGAGTACGATTCGGACATGCCGGAACCGCACAGCCACCGCGAGAGCGGGCAGCACGTCATCGAGCACGCGCTCGACCTCCTGGAGGCGGCCGACAAGGCGCAGGACTACCCCCAGGCGACCGACGGCCACACCGCCGCCACCGCCTACGCGGTGAGCGCGCTGTACCAGGAGATGCGCCACGGCGACGACCAGCTCGCAGTGCTGATCTCCGCGGTGCAGGAGCAGACCGCGGTGCTGCGCGAGATCCGGGACGCGTTGGGGAACGGGGCACGCACCGGGGGCTGACCCCGGACGGCCCGATCCGTTCGCGAGGTGGCCCGCGGGCCACTCCCGGTCCGGCCGGGCCCGGCCGAGCATCGGGGCATGTCCTCTCCGACCTTCCCCTGTGCCGCCGTCGTCGTCGCGGTCGGCGCGCTGCTCGTCGTCGTGAACGTCCCGCCGACCGCCGCGCTGGTCGTCGGTGCGGTGGCCGTCGCCGTCGCGGTCGGGGCGGCCCGGCTCGTGGGGCCGCTCGCGCTGACCGTGCCGCCG
>NZ_JAMXSG010000130.1:0-15614 GCF_024124365.1 Pseudonocardia sp. McavD-2-B | reverse complement strand
CGTCGCCGTGGGGGAGCGGGGCGACCTGGCCGCCGAGCTCCGGGCCGAGGTCGCCGCCGCCTGAGCCTTCAGGCGGGGTCGAGGCGGAACACGGCGATCGCGACCAGGTGCTTGGCGACCTGCTCCTCGGTGGCGTCGGCCGGCACCGGGAACGCCGACAGCGCCCACGGCACGTCGAGTGCCCGCAGGTAGCCGACGACGACGGCCGCGGCCTCGGCGCGCCCGGGCTCGACCGCGCGGTGCGGCTCGTCGCCCGTGACTGAGCGGATCGCGCACTCCGGCGTGCTGTCCACGACGCCGAGCCTACGCCGGTACCTCGCTCGCCGATCATCTCGATGAACGAGGTACCGGTCGCAGGGTCAGACCGCGCCGGCCGACGCCCGGGTCACGAGTACGTCGCCGCTGCCGGTGCGTCCGGACAGCCGCACCGCGGGCGCCGTGGACGGGGTGTCGTGGCGGACGTCGAGTTCGGATCGGGCGCGGCCCGACCCGGTCGACAGGTCCAGCTCGGCGGCCACACCGGAGTGCACCCCGACCCGGACCGACCCCGACCCGGTGCCGAGCCGGACGTCACCGGAGACCGCGTCGGCGACGACGACGTCCCCCGACCCCGAGCGCACCTCGAGGTCCGCGGTGAGCTCGCCGACGCGGACGTCGCCGCTGCCGGTCCGGATGCGCGACGCGCCGCCGAGCGACCCGGCCTCGACGCCGCCGGAGCCGGCACGCAGATGCGCCCGGCCCGAGCACGTGCCCAGGTCGATCGACCCCGAGCCGGTGGTGACGTCGGCGTCGCCGTGCACCTGGGCCACGCGGGCCGCGCCGGACCCGGTCCGCACCGCGGCCCAGGACGCCCGGCCGGTCAGCTCGACCGAGGCCGCGCCGGTCCGTACCGCGGGCCGCGACCCGGCGGGGGCGGAGACGGTGACCACGAGCGGCACCGCGCCGAGGGCCGGGTCGTCCGCCCCGCGGACCACCAGGCGTCGCGACGAGGCCGACCACTCGATGGTGACGGCGTCGACGGCGTCCGCCGACGGGTCGCCGGTGGCCTCCCAGGGGGCGCCGACGATCGGGTCGAACCCGCGGCCGGACCAGCCCGCCCCGGCCCGGGGCACGCCGGAGCCGCCGGTCATCGAGCTGCCGATCCAGTCGAGCAGCCCGCCGAGGCCGCCGGACCACGGCGCGGTGCTGCGGTCGGCGGTGACCTCCGCGCGGACCTCGTCGGCCCCGTCGACCAGGTCGATCCGGACCCGGCCGGCGCCGGTCGTCACCTCGATCTCGGCGGCGCCGGCGCAGTCGAACCGCTCGCTGCGGGAGGGTGTGCCGGCGCCGCCCGTGGAGCCGTGGCCTCCGCCCGTGCTGTCGTCGCCTGTGCTGCCGCCGCCTGTGCTGCCGGTGCCCGCGCTGCCGGTGTCGCCGGTCGGCGTGTGGCCGGTGGCATCGCCGTCGCCGCCACTCGTGCCGGTGGAGGCGCCGCTCTCCCCGGTGGGGCGGCTCCGGGAGCCGGTGTGGGCGTCGCCGTCGTGCGTGGCGTCACCGCTGCCGTCGTCCGGTCCGGGGCCCGTCTGTCCGTCGCTCATCCCTGCACCCATCCCCTCAGGTTGCGCCCGTCGCGGTGCGGACGGCCGGCGCGTCCCTCCGCGCCGGCCAGTGCCCCCTGCACCGCCTGGGACACCCAGGTGTTGAGCGAGACGCCCTGGGACTGGGCGGCACGCTCGGCCTGGGCCTTGATCTGCTCGACGATGCGCAGGGTGACCCGGCTGATGTCCCCGGCGTCACCGGAGAACGGCGAGCCACCGGAGGCCGGGCCACCGGAGGCGCCGCCGAACGGGAAGCCGCCGAACGGCGAGGTCCCCTCGCTCGCCGGGGCCGGGTCCGGGGTGGCGGAGTGTCCCGGCTCCGGGTCGCCCCCGGACACCGACACGCGCACCTCCCGGCCGTGCAGGCGGACCTCGACCGAGCGGTCGCCGAGCGCGGCGGTCGCCTCCGAGGCCAGGTCGGACAGGGCGTTCATGATCGCGAGCCGGGCGGCGGGCTCGATCGCGGAGCCGAGCAGAGCCGCCGTGCGGCGGGTCTGCTCGTCGCCCGCGGCCGCCGCGGCGGCGAGGTCGTCGCGCAGCTGCGCGACATACGGCGTGAGGTCCATGACACCACTATGGCGTCACTCCTGACATCACGCCACTCGTTCGTGGCGTCGGTGGCGACGTCGCAGCGCACCGGGGGTGCCGCGGCCGCCACCGTCGGTGCGGGCGCGGGGCCCGGCGGGTGCCGGAGACGCCGGTCGTTACCCTCGCGGCATGCCGGAGACCGCGCCGAAGACCGTCCCGCTGACCGTGCAGCTCGTCGCGAAGACCGAGTTCACCCCGCCCGCGGACGTCCCGTGGTCCACCGACGCCGACGGCGGTCAGGCGCTGGCCGAGTTCGCCGGCCGCGCCTGCTACCAGTCGTGGACCAAGCCGAACCCGCGCACCGCGACCAACGCCGGCTACATCGCCCACATCCTCGAGGTCGGGCATCTCTCGGTCCTCGAGCACGGCTCGGTCAGCTTCTACCTGACCGGTATCTCGCGCTCCCTGACCCATGAGCTGATCCGGCACCGCCACTTCTCCTACTCCCAGCTCTCGCAGCGCTACGTCCCCGAGCGTGACGCCGCGATGGTGGAGCCCGACGTCATCGCCCAGGACCCGGAGCTGCACGAGCTGTTCCTGCAGGCCTCGGCCGACGCGCTCGCGTCCTACGAGAAGCTCCTCGAGGGTCTGGAGGCGCGCTTCGCCGACGTGCCGAACGGCACGCTGCGGCGCAAGCAGGCCCGCCAGGCCGCGCGGTCGGTGCTGCCGAACGCCACCGAGACCAAGATCGTCGTCACCGGGAACTACCGGGCGTGGCGGCACTTCATCGCGATGCGCGCCTCCGAGGCCGCCGACGTCGAGATCCGCAACCTCGCCGTCGAGTGCCTGCGCCAGCTGCAGGTCGAGGTGCCGAATGTGTTCGCGGACTTCCAGATCCAGACCCTCGCCGACGGCACCGAGATCGCCTCCAGCCCACTGGTGGCCGAGGGCTGAGCGAGGCTCACCGAGCGGGTACCGGCGCCGAGCACCGGCTCAGGCCAGGACGGCGTGCACCCGTCGTCGCAGGTCCGGTAGGTCCCGCACGACGAACCCGCGTCCCTCCTTCTCCAGTAGGCCCTCCGCGACCAGCCGGGACAGCTCACGGCTGGTCGTGACCCGGGTGAGCCCCACGAGCAGCCCCAGCTCGTCGACGGCGGGGCGGATCGACAGCCGGGCCACCTCGTCGAGCGCGATCTCGCCGTAGGCCTCCACCAGGTGGCCGAGCAGCAGGATGATCCGCTCGCGGGCGGGCAGCCCCTCGATGAGCACGTGCAGCTGCATGACCCGCTGCTTGTAGGCGATCCGTCGGGTGATCTCCAGCAGCAGTTCCGGCTCGTCGCGGGCGGCGGTCAGCAACGCGTCGCGGGTCACCGAGACGATCTCCGACGGCCGGGTGCAGACCGAGGCGAGGTGGCGCGGCCGTCCGTCGACGCAGGCCGCCTCGCCGAGGCTGGCGCCGGGCTCGGCGTAGGCCAGGGAGCGTTCCGAGCCGTCGGGCCGGTGCAGGTAGATCCGCACCCGCCCGGACACGACGAGGTGGAACCGCGACGACAGCTGGCCCTGGGTGTAGACGTGCTCGCCGCGGGCGTAGTGGCGGGGGCTGCCCAGCTGCGCGATCCGCGAGGTCAGCGACGTCCACGGGGCGGTCAGGAACGGCGAGACCGGGTGGTCGTCGAGATCGGGGGCGGGCAGGGCGCGTACGGAGCCGTCGGGCCGCCGCGCCGCGCCGCTGCTCATGGTCCCGCCTCCCGGCCGTCGCCGATGGTCCGTCCGGACGGTAGCGGGCTGGGGCGCCTGCGGGTAGGCGGGACGGCCCGGACGCCGAGGGGTGCGTCCGGGCCGTCGGGGTCCGGGGGTGCCGGCCGGCGGCCGCCGGCACCGGGTGGGTGCGGTGCGGCCCGCCCGGACGGGCCGCACCGGTGGCCGGTCAGGCGGCCGCGAGCTGTGCGTCCTGCTCGGCGAGGGAGTCCGCGTCGGTCTGCGGCAGGGCCAGCGTGCAGAGCAAGCTGATCAGCGAGACCGCCGAGAGCAGCAGGCCGATGCCGAGGCTGCCCAGCGTCGACGCGGCGAGCGCCGCGGCGAACAGCGGGACCACGCCGCCGCCGAAGACGCCGGCGAGGTTGTAGGCGATCCCGGCGCCGGTGTAGCGGAACCGGGTCGGGAACAGCTCCGGCAGCTGGGCGCCGATCGGGCCGTAGGCGATGCCGACGACGCCGAGCACCAGCGACAGGCCGAGACCGAACGACCACACCGTGCCGATGTCGATGATCGGGAACGCGACGAGCCCGGCGACGACCGAGGCGATGTTGCCGCCGACGACCATCTTCCGGCGCCCGACCCGGTCGGACAGGATCGCCGAGGCGATCGTCGTCAGCGCGAAGACGATGCCGCCGACGATGCCCATGGCCAGCACCGACGGCCGCGGCAGCTGCAGCTGCTGGGTGCCGTAGCTGGTCAGGTAGGTGACGCCGATGTAGAAGAAGGCGAAGACCGCGGTCGTCGAGCCGGCGCCGAGGAACACCGCGGCCGGACGGCTGGTGAAGACCTCGGTGATCGGGAGCTTCGTCGAGACCGGGCCGCTGTTCTTGAAGCCCGCGGTCTCCTCCAGCGCGAGCCGCACGTAGAGCCCGACGGCCACGAGCAGCACCGACCCGATGAACGGGATGCGCCAGCCCCAGGCCAGGAACGCCTCGTTGCTCATGGTCAGCGCGGTGACCAGGAAGGTCGCCGACGCCAGCGCGAACGCGACCGACGGGCCCAGCTGCGGGAACAGGGCGTACTTGCCCCGCGCCTTGGTCGGCGCGTTCTCCGCGGTCAGCAGCGTGGCACCGGCCCACTCGCCGCCGACGGCGAGGCCCTGCAGGATGCGCAGCACCACGAGCAGGATCGGCGCGAGGACGCCGATCGTGCCGGTGGTGGGCAGCAGGCCGATGGCCAGCGTCGAGAAGCCCATCAGCAGCAGCGTGGTGACCAGCGTGCCCTTGCGGCCGAGCCGGTCGCCGAAGTGGCCGAACAGGACCGACCCGAACGGGCGCGCGACGAACGCGACGCCGAAGGTGGCCAGGGCGAGCGCGGTACCGGCCGCCGCCCCGAGCTCGGGGAAGAAGACTTTGTTGAACACCAGGGCCGCGGCGGTGCCGTAGATGAAGAAGTCGTAGAACTCGATGACCGTGCCGGTCATGCTCGCGAGCGCGATCCGGCGCATCGACCGCGGCGGCTGCGTGGTGGCAGCGTTCGTCACGTGTGTTCTCCCCGTCGAGAAGCGTGTAGTGGGACGGACCGGAGTATCCGGACACGGACAGGTGAGATCTGTATCACCGGCTACAGATGGCCTGCGTTCCGTCAGCCGTTTGTCGACCGTTCGTCGCGCGGTGCGGCCCGGGGCGGGCCGGACTAGGTTGGGGGCGGTGAGCCTCGCCACCGCCGAACGTGCCGCCCTGTGTGCCGAATTCGAACGCTCGGGCCCCGACCGCCCGACGTTGTGCGAGGGGTGGAACGCCCGGGACCTGCTCACCCACCTGCTGGTGCGGGAGCGGCAGCCGTGGAACGCCGCGGGGATCGTGGTGCCCGCCCTGTCGGGCATGACCGACAAGGCGATGGACGGCTACGCGTCCGCGGCCTGGCCGAACATGATCGACGACCTGCGCAAGGGCCCGCCCGCGTGGTCGCCGTTCAAGGTCGGCAAGGTCGACGAGATCGCCAACGGCGCCGAGTTCTTCGTCCACCACGAGGATCTGCGCCGCGGGGAGCCCGGCTGGGAGCCCCGCCCGTCCGACCCGGAGCGCGACGGACAGCTGTGGAACCTGCTGCACACCCAGGCCAAGCTGCTGTTCCGGCGCAGCCCGGTCGGCGTGGTCCTGGCCCGCCCGGAGGGTGCGACCCAGGTCGTCGCGACCGGTTTCGGCGTGGTCACGGTGACCGGCGAGCCCGCCGAGCTCGTGCTGCACGCCTTCGGCCGGGACGCCGCGCGGGTCGAGGTGACCGGTCTGCCCGCCGACGTGGAGGCCTACCGCGGCGCCCCGTCCGGGATGTGACCGGGATCCGTCGGCCCCGGGCGGTACCGTCACCAGTCATGAGCACCGGTCCCGAGCCCGCCCCCGGCGGGCAGCAGCACCCGCCGCGCCGACCGTTCGGCGAGGTGCTGACCGCGATGGTCACGCCGTTCGACGCCGACGGCGAGCTGGACCTGGCGAAGGCCGAGGAGCTGGCGAACCACCTGGTCGATCTCGGTAACGACGGGCTGGTCGTCAACGGCACGACCGGTGAGGGACCGACGACGTCGGACATCGAGAAGTCGGAGCTGATCCGCGCCGTCGTGTCGGCGGTGGGGGACCGGGCGACGATCGTCGCCGGGGCGGGCACCTACGACACCGCGCACTCGATCGAGCTGGCCCGCAGCGCGGAGCGCGCCGGTGCGCACGGACTGCTCGTGGTGACGCCGTACTACTCGCGGCCGCCGCAGGAGGGCCTGCTCGCCCACTTCACCGCCGTCGCCGACGCGGGCGACCTGCCGGTGATGCTCTACGACATCCCGCCGCGCAGCGTGATCGGCATCGATGTCGACACCTTCCAGCGCCTGGCGCAGAACCCGCGCATCGTCGCGGTGAAGGACGCACGCAACGACCTGCGGGTCGGCACCGAGGTGCTCGCCACGACCACGCTGGCCTACTACTCCGGCGACGACCCGGTGAACCTGCCGTGGCTCTCGGTCGGGGCGGTCGGTTTCGTCAGCGTGATCGGCCACGTCGTCGCCGACCGGCTGCGCGCCATGATCGACGCCTACCACGCCGGTGAACACCAGCGGGCCCGTGCGCTGCACTACGCGATGCTCCCGGTGATCCGCGGGATGGGCCGGGTCGGCGGCGCGGTGTTCGCCAAGACGGCACTGCGGCTGCGCGGCATCGACGTCGGCGACACCCGGCTGCCGCTGCCGCCCGCCACCGAGGACCAGGTCGCGGCGATCGCCGGCGACCTCGCCGTCGCCGGGGTGGCGCTGGACCCGCAGGCCCGCCCGAACGCCCCCGCCTACCAGCCCGGCCACGGCGCCCTGGGCGGACGCACCGCAGCCGACGTCGGCGCCGAGGTCGCATACCACCGCACCTGAGCAGGTGCGCCGGCTCCGCACCCGAGCGGGCCCCGAGAACACGAACCAGAGAACACGAACCCATGTGAGGCACGAACCCCTGTGAGTCCCCAGCGCAACGACCGACGCAACCGGCCCGGCCGGACGCTCTCCGCGCCGCCGGAGAACATCGAGCGCCCGGAGCTCCCGGACGCCCCGCCACCCGCCCTCGCACGGGGCGGCCTGCGCGTCTACGCGCTCGGCGGCATCGGCGAGGTCGGTCGCAACATGACCGTCTTCGAGTACGAGGGCCGGCTGCTCGTCGTCGACTGCGGCGTGCTGTTCCCGTCCGACTCCGAGCCGGGCATCGACCTGATCCTGCCCGACTTCCGGACCCTCGAGGGCCGCCTCGACGACATCGACGCGCTCGTGCTGACCCATGGCCACGAGGACCACATCGGTGCCGTGCCGTGGCTGCTGCGCATGCGCCCGGACATCCCCGTCGTCGGGTCCCGGTTCACGCTCGCCCTGGTCGCAGCCAAGTGCAAGGAACACCGCCTGACCCCGCACCTGCAGGAGATCAAGGAGGGCGACCGGGTGTCCCACGGCGGGTGGGACTGCGAGTACTTCGCGGTCAACCACTCGATCCCCGACGCCGTCGCCGTCGCGATCCGCACGCCCGCCGGGCTGCTGCTGCACACCGGTGACATCAAGCTCGACCAGCTCCCGCTCGACGGGCGGCTCACCGACCTGGGCGGGTTCTCCCGGCTGGGCGAGGAGGGCGTCGACCTGTTCCTGGTCGACTCCACCAACGCCGAGGTGCCGGGCTTCGTCACCCCTGAGGCCGACATCGGGCCGGTCATCTCCGACCTGGTCCGCCGGGCGCCGTCGCGGATCATCCTGGCCTGCTTCGCCAGCCACGTGCACCGCGTCCAGCAGGTGCTCGACGCCGCGCACGCGCACGGCCGCAAGGTGTGCCTGACCGGGCGCTCGATGGTCCGCAACATGGGCCTGGCCGACGACCACTCGCTGCTGAACATCCCCGACGGGCTGCTCGTCGACATCGACGAGGCGATGCGCCTGCCCGACGAGAAGCTCGTGCTCGTCTCCACCGGATCGCAGGGCGAGCCGCTCGCCGCGCTGTCCCGGATGGCGCGCGGGGACCACCGCAGCATCACGATCCGCCCGGACGACACGATCATCCTGGCCAGCTCGCTGATCCCGGGCAACGAGACCGCCGTGTTCGGCGTGATCAACGGGCTGACCCGGCTCGGCGCGACCGTCGTACACCAGGGCAACGCCAAGGTGCACGTCTCCGGGCACGCCCCGGCCGGCGAGCTGCTGTTCCTCTACAACGCGGTGCGACCGTCGAACGTCATGCCGGTGCACGGGGAGTGGCGCCACCTGCGGGCCAACGCCGCGCTCGCGCGTCGCACGGGGGTGCCCGAGGAGTCGGTGGTCATCGCGGAGAACGGCGTGGTCGTGGACCTCGTCGACGGCCGCGCGGCGATCACCGGCCGGGTCGAGGTCGGGCAGGTCTACGTCGACGGGCTGTCGGTCGGTGACGTGGGCGAGACCACTCTCGGTGACCGCATCGCGCTCGGCGAGGGCGGCTTCATCGCGATCAACGTGGCGATCGACCACAAGACCGGCCGTGCGCTGTCGCGTCCGACGCTCTCCGGGCGCGGGTTCTCCGACGACCCGAAGGCGCTCGACGCCGCCCAGTCGCTGGTCGAGGACGAGCTGTCCCGGCTGGAGAACGAGGGCGTCACCGACCCGCACCGGATCGCCCAGGGCGTGCGGCGCGTCGTCGGCCGCTGGGTGTCGGACACCTACCGCCGCCGCCCCATGATCGTCCCCACGGTCATCGCCGTCTGAGTGTGTGGAGGGGTCGTCGACCCCTCCACACCCGCGTCGGTCCCCGGTTCGATCACCGAACCGGGCTACCGTGTGTGACATGGCGGGACGCACGGGTACGGGCAGGACCACCACGACTGCGGCCGCGGGCCGCGGCTCGGGGCGGTCCGGCTCGCGCGCGTCCACCGCCCGCAAGCGCCCGTCGGCAGGCCGCAGGCCGCCGGCCCGGCGCCAGGGCCCGGACCTGGTCGACCGCGGGATCGACGCGGTCGGCCGGGGCGTGGCGAAGACCGTCCGCGCCTCCGGGCGCGCGGTCGGGCGCACCCGCGAGATCGACCCCGCGCACCGCCGTGACGGCATCGGCTTCGGCATGCTCGTGCTCGCCGTCATCGCCGCCGCCGGGCTGTGGTGGCAGGCGGGCGGCTCGGTCGGCTACTGGTTCACCTTCCTCGTGCAGGCGGTGATGGGCCAGGCCGGCGTGGCGCTGCCGGCGATCCTGCTGGGTATCGGCATCGTGCTGGTCACCACCGAGGGGCACCCGGAGGCCCGGCCGCGGATCGTGACCGGCAGCCTGCTGCTCGCTCTCGGCGTGCTCGGGTTGGTGCACCTGGGTGCCGGAGCACCCGCCGAGCCCGACGCCTGGCGCGCCGCGGGCGGTGCGCTCGGCTACGTCGCGGGGACCCCACTGAAGGCCGGGCTCAGCCTGTGGACGGCCGTACCCGTTCTCGTCCTCCTGACGCTGTACTCGGTCCTGCTGGTCACCGGCATCCCGGTGCGGGAGCTGCCGGATCGTTTCCGCAGGCTCACCGGACAGCTGCCGCCCGAGCAGGACGATGAGGAGGACACCGGTGCGGGCCGCCCGCGCACGGTGGCCGACGCCGTCGCCGAGCGGGACGGGCAGGCCGGGGATGCCGAGGAGGCCCCGAAGAAGCGGCGCCCGGCGCGGCGCAGGCAGGGGGCCGCGGAGGCCGACGCGTTCCGGACGGAGGACGGCGAGCACGCCCCGGCCCCGGTGGACCCGTCGCTGCCCGGCGTCCCGGACGAGGAGGTGCCCGCCGCCGTCCCCGCCGCGGCCGCACCGCCGGCGACGAAGCCGCGCAAGCCCGTCGTCGAGACGCCGCCGGTCGCGGACGAGCCGCTCGAGGGGGAGCAGCTCTCGATGGCGATCCGCGAGCCGCAGTCCGACACCGAGTACATCCTGCCGCCGGCGGACACCCTGGAGGCCGGGCCGCCGCCGAAGTCCCGCAGCTCCGCCAACGACGCGATGATCGAGGCGATCACCGGGGTCCTCGACCAGTTCAACGTCGACGCCCAGGTCACCGGCTTCACCCGTGGCCCGACGGTCACCCGCTACGAGATCGAGCTCGGCCCGGCGGTGAAGGTCGAGAAGATCACCCAGCTGCAGCGCAATCTCGCCTACGCCGTCGCCAACGACAACGTGCGGCTGCTCGCGCCGATCCCCGGCAAGTCCGCGGTCGGCATCGAGGTCCCCAACACCGACCGCGAGATGGTCCGCCTCGGCGACGTGCTGCGCTCGGGCAACGCCCGCGCCGAGCAGCACCCGATGGGGATCGGGCTGGGCAAGGACATCGAGGGCCACTACCTCGTCGCGAACCTGGCGAAGATGCCGCACCTGCTGGTCGCGGGCTCCACCGGTTCCGGTAAGTCCAGCTTCGTCAACTCGATGCTGGTGTCGCTGCTGACGCGGGCCACGCCGGACGAGGTCCGGATGATCCTCATCGACCCGAAGATGGTCGAGCTGACGCCCTACGAGGGCATCCCGCACCTGATCACGCCCATCATCACCCAGCCGAAGAAGGCCGCCGCGGCGCTGGCCTGGCTGGTGGAGGAGATGGAGCAGCGCTATCAGGACATGCAGGCCAACCGGGTCCGCCACGTCGACGACTTCAACCGCAAGGTCCGCACCGGGGAGATCACCGCCCCGCCCGGGTCCGAGCGGGTGTACCGACCCTACCCGTACATCATGTGCATCGTCGACGAGCTCGCCGACCTCATGATGACCGCGCCGCGCGACGTCGAGGACGCGATCGTCCGGATCACACAGAAGGCGCGTGCGGCCGGGATCCACCTGATCCTGGCGACCCAGCGGCCGTCGGTGGACGTCGTCACCGGTCTGATCAAGACCAACGTCCCGAGCCGGCTGGCGTTCGCGACGTCGTCGCTGACCGACTCGCGGGTCATCCTCGACCAGCCGGGCGCGGAGAAGCTGATCGGCATGGGCGACGCGCTCTACCTGCCGATGGGCGCCGGCAAGCCGGTCCGCATGCAGGGCGCCTTCGTCGACGACGACGAGATCTCCAAGGTCGTCGCGTTCACCAAGGAGCAGGCCGAGCCCAGCTACACCGAGGGCGTCACCGCGCAGAAGGCCGGCGAGAAGAAGGAGATCGACGCCGACATCGGTGACGACCTCGACCTGCTGCTGCAGGCCACCGAGCTGATCGTCAGCTCGCAGTTCGGGTCGACCTCGATGCTGCAGCGCAAGTTGCGGGTCGGGTTCGCGAAGGCGGGCCGGCTGATGGACCTGCTCGAGACCCGCAACATCGTCGGCCCCTCGGAGGGCTCGAAGGCCCGCGACGTGCTGGTCAAGCCGGACGAGCTGGAGGGTGCTCTCCTCCTGATCCGCGGCGGCGGGACCGCCGACGGCGGCGAGATCGCCGACGACGACGAGTGACGCCACGGGTGACGGCTGCGGGGCGGTGATGATCCCGACACCGTCGGTGATCGACTTTTCGGGCCGACGGGTTAACGGAACGGTCACGTTCGTGCCAGAGTGACCAGGGGTCGCCGGCCGGCGACCGTACGTCGTGCTGCCCGTCGTCGCCGGGCAGGGGAGGTTCTGGCTGGTGTTCTGGAGGAAGAAGGACCGTCGTCGCCCGGCGCGGGGCACCACCGACCGGCACGCGCTCGTCCCGATTCCGCTGACCGGCGGAGTGCTGTCCGGCCAGGTCCGCGACCAGCAGGGCGGTGCCCTGGCCGGTACCGAGGTGTCCGTGATGGACCCCGCCGACCGGCGTGCGGTGTACGTCGAGACCGACCCGTTCGGCCGGTTCGCCGCGTCGCTGATGCCCGGCCGGTACCGGGTGCGCGTCGAGGCGGGCGGCTACCAGCAGGTCACCGACGTCGTCGAGGTGTCCTGGGGCGAGCACGCCGACATGGGCCACATCGTCCTCGGCGAGGACCCGGCGCTGCGCCCGCCGCGCCCCGGCGTCTTCGTGATCGACGGCGACCACAGCTCGGTGCGCTTCGTCGCCCGGCACATCGGCATGTCCAAGGTGTACGGCCGGTTCAACCGGTTCCAGGGCCAGATCCGGATCGCCGAGCCGTTCGAGGAGTCCTCGGTCGACGTCGTGATCGACGCGGCGAGTGTCGACACCAACGTCCCCGCCCGGGACACCCACCTGCGCTCGGCCGACTTCCTCGACGTCGAGCGCTTCCCCGAGCTCCGCTTCTCCAGCGTGCGCTTCGTCGCGCACGGCGGGAACCGGTGGACCGTGGACGGCGACCTCACGCTGCACGGCCTCACCAGCGACGTCTCGCTGGACACCACGTTCCTGGGCGCCGCGGAGTGGAACGGTGACCGGGTCGGCGCGGTCGCCACCACCCAGCTGCACCGCGAGCACTACACGCTCAACTGGCAGCAGACCATCGCCAAGGGCCTGCCCGTGGTCGGGTCGACGATCCAGATCCAGCTCGACGTGCAGGCGATCCGGCAGTCCTGACCTCCGGTGCTCGGTACCCCGGGAGCGTGAGGGCCGTCGCGGCGGTCGCGGCCCGGTGCTCGGCGAGCCCGGGATCGGCCGCGGCGACGGATCGGGGACCCGCCTTACGACCTGCTGCGGATCCTCGACACCGGGATCGCCCGGTTCCTCGACGGGATCAGCTGAACCCCTGCTGCCGCCACGCCTCGTAGACGGCGACGGCGGCGGCGTTGGCCAGGTTCAGCGAGCGGTTCGACGACCGCATGGGCAGTGCCACCGTGCCCGTCACCCAGTCCGCGCCCGCCACCTCCGGCGGCAGCCCGGTCGACTCGCGGCCGAACAGCAGCACGTCCTCGTCGGAATAGGCGACGTCGGTGTAGCGGACCGGCGCGCCCGGCACGAACGCGAACACCCGTGCCCCCGCGGCGCGCACCCAGCCGGCGAACGCGGCCGTGTCGTCGTGCACGACGACCTCGGCGAGGTCGGCGTAGTCGAGCCCGGCCCGCCGTACCGAGCGCTCGTCGAGGGAGAAGCCGAGCGGCCGGACCAGGTGCAGCTCGGCGCCGGTGTTCGCGGCGAGCCGGATCGCGTTGCCGGTGTTGGGCGGTATCTCCGGGGTGTGCAGGGCGAGGCGGACCACGCGCTACTCGTACCAGGTGCCCCCGCTCCAGTGGTTGCCGTCCGGGTCGGCGACTGCGAACAGGCGGCTGCCGTCGTCGGCGTCGAAGGGCGCGTGCACGACGGTGGCACCGGCCGCGACGGCGCGGGCGAACAGGGGGGCCGGGTCGTCGCAGACGAGGTGGACGGCCGCGCCGCCGGGTGGGCGGCACCCGTCGTGGGCGGGGCCGAGCAGCACGGCGGCGGGGGCACCGGTGGCCCCGGTGCGCACCAGCTCGGCGTGGACGATCGCGCCGTCGTCACCGGTGTGGACGGCGCGCTCGGTGAAGTCCGGTGCCGAGGTCAGGAACGTGACCAGGACGAGCGGGCCGGGGCTGGACAGACTGGGCCAGTCGCTCATGGGGGCGAGGGTGCCGGGGACGGGCGCCGCGGTCGTGGACGAATCGGAGCCGCCGGCCGGACCCGCTCGGCCCGCCAGGTGAGCGCGGTGGTGCCCGCGAGGTCGCGGAAGTCGCGGGCCAGGTGCTGCTGGTCGGCGTAGCCGCAGATCGCGGCCAGCTCGGCGAGCGGGGGAGCCGACGGGCGGCGCAGCAGCGTGCACGTCCGCTCGAACCGGATGACCCGTGCCGCGGCCTTCGTCGCGAGCCCGGTCTCGCGTCGTAGCCGCTCACCGAGGTGGCGCTGCGACCAGCCGACCTCCCCGGCGACGTCCGCGACGCGCGCGGTCCCGCCGCTGCGGGCCAGCAGCTCCCAGGCGCGCACCACCTCCGGCGGCGGGTCGCCCGGACGGTCCCGGGCCTCGGCGACGGCGCACAGTGCGGTGTCGAGCAGTGCGCAGCGCCCCGCCCACCCCGGCTCGGCGCGCAGCCGGTCCAGCAGGGTGTCCAGTCCGGGGAGGAGCAGTGCGAGGTCGACCACGTCGCCGGCCAGCTCGCCGGCGGGCAGCCCGAGCAGCGTGCGGGCGCCGCGCCAGGTCATCTCCAGCTGCATCCCGGCCTGCCGGGTGCCGGTCGCGAGCACCGCGGGTGCGGCGTGCAGGCCGGCAGCCGAGGCGGTGAACCGGCCCGGGCCGCGTCGCGGATCCGGGGCGGCGAGCAGGTCGACCGCACCGTCCAGGCAGAGCACGACGGTCAGGTGGGCGCTCGACACGCCCTGGTGCGTCCCCGCCGGGCCCGCGGGGGAGGACCAGCACCAGATCCCGGACACGAGCGGGCGCAGACGGGCGGAGGTACGCCAGCGGCGGGCCCCGTCGGACATGCGGGCCAGGGTAGCGCCGCCGGGACGGGGCGGCCGGGAGTCCGGAACGGACGGTCGTCGGCGACGCCCGGACGCGCCCGCGCCGCCAGGTGTTCCGTGGTCGTTCGTCGAACGGTCGACGGGGTCCACCGGGGGTGCCCGGCGATCCTGAGAACGGCCGCGGGGCCGAAAAGTGAGCGGTTGTCGCACCCGGCCGTCCGCCGTAGCGGACAGGCCCTTTCACGGAATGGATCTTAGAGCGGTCGTCGCCCAATCGCTCCGTTCGGATGAAACATTTCCTTAATCGATCCCACGTCCATTCGATCACTGTGGTGATCGAATGGTCACCGGATGCGCAAGATCGGAATTGCACGATCTGTCGATCCGTATTCGTCGGGGGAGGCAGATCGGTTCGTGGTGTGTCATGGTTCCGATTCGGTGTGGGGAACGCGGGGCGTTCCGGAGTGCTGTCCGGTAATCGCTCAATGGAGAGGGACGGGGTCATGAGCAACGCCTCCAAGATCGGAATGGCCGTCGTCGGCGGCTATGTGCTGGGAAGAACGAAGAAGGCCAAGCTGGCGATCATGCTCGGGGGTGCGCTCGCCGGGCGGAAACTGAATCTGACGCCTGCCGGAATCGTGTCGCAGGCGTCCAAGGTGGTGGCGGGGTCGCCGGAGCTGACCCGGCTGTCCGACGCCGTGCGTGGCCGGCTGTTCGAGGCGGGTAAACAGGCCGCGGTGTCCGCGGCCGGCAACCGGCTCGAGGCGCTGACCAGCTCGCTCGTCGAGCGGGTCGAGAATCTCGGCAAGCCGGTCGAGCAGGTCGCCGGCGCCGCCGGTGACGCCGCCGGGGCGGGCGTGGAGAAGACCGGTGACGCGGCCGGTGCGGCCGTCGAGGGCGCCGGTGCTGCCGCCGGCGCCACCGGGGACACCGCGGAGCGCGCGACCGACGCCGTCGGGGACACGACCGACGCCGCCGGCGACGCCGCCGGGGAGGCTCCGGTGGTCGGCCGGGCCG
>NZ_JAMXSG010000012.1:0-46185 GCF_024124365.1 Pseudonocardia sp. McavD-2-B | reverse complement strand
GCGACGGCCGCACCGGGCACCGCCGAGGGGCGGGTCGCGGCCGCGGTCCGCACGCACCCGTGGTGGGTCGGCGGCACGGACAGGCCGGTGACCCGGTTGGCCGGCGCGGTGCCGGGCCTGGTCGCCAAGGACGGCGCCGAGGGTGTGCTGGCGGCCGCGCTGCCCGACGGGCGGGCGTTCGCCGTCACCGTGCTGGACGGGTCGCCGCGACCACTGCCGGTCGTCGCCCGCGCCGTGCTGGAGTCCCTCGGCGCCGGGTCCGACGCGCTCACCGCCGCGACCCGCACCGACGTGCTCGGCCACGGCACGCCCGTGGGCGCGGTCCGCGCCCTGCTCTGAGCGGGTCCGGTCAGCCGCCGCCGTTCGCGCGCGTGTGGTCCGCGGCCCGCCCGAGGCGGGCGGCGACCGCATCGAGGTGCTCCACCAGCTCGACCGGCTCGACCACCTCGAAGTCGACGCCGAAGAAGCACAGCCACACCGCCAGCGAGTCCAGGGTCCAGGCCCCGGCCGCGAGCTCGCAGCGGTCCCCGCCGAGGTCGGTCACGATCCCCGACGCCGGGGTGACGTGCTCGGCGATCCGCTCCGCCGGGGCGTGGAACACGATCCGCGCCCGGTGCGGGTAGGCACCCGAGGAGATACCGCGCTGGGCGAACGCGGCGAGCCCGCCCTCCGGTTCCGGGCGCGGGACGAAGCGCGGCCCGGCGGGCAGCTTGGGCCGCATCCGGTCCACCCGGAAGGTGCGGCGGTCGTCGCGGCCGGTGTCCCAGGCGACGAGGTACCAGCGGCGCCCGGTGTGCACGAGACCCTCGGGCTCGGCGGCCCGGCGGGTCTCGGTCCCGTCCCCCGCGACGTAGTCGAACCGCAGGACCTCGTGGTCGCGGCAGGCGGCGGCCAGCGCGGACAGCACGTCCGCGTCGACGGTCGGGCCGCGCGCGGCGAGTGTGGACGTCGCGGTGCCCAGCGCGGCGACGCGGCGACGCAGCCGGTTCGGCAGGACCTGCTCCAGCTTGGCCAGGGCCCGGACCGAGGTCTCTTCGATGCCCGAGACCGACCCGCCCGCGGCGGTCCGCAGCCCGACCGCGACGGCGACGGCCTCGTCGTCGTCGAGCAGCAGGGGTGGCAGCGCTGCCCCGGCGCCGAGCCGGTAGCCGCCGGTCACCCCGGGGGTGGAGTGGACCGGGTAGCCGAGGGTGCGGAGCTTGTCGACGTCGCGGCGGACGGTGCGCACGTCGACGTCGAGGCGCTCGGCCAGGGCGGGCCCCGTCCAGTCGCGCGGCACCTGCAGCAGTCCGAGCAGGCGCAGCAGCCGCGCCGATGTCCCCATCACGACGACCAGTGTGCCGCCGATTCCGGTCCGATCCTGTCCTGGATGGCGGCGGACGGAGCGGAGTAGACCGGAACCACGGCATCCGAGGAGATCGTCGGCACCACCTCCGGTGTGGAGGGGCGGCCGCGGCGACGCCGACGAGCCCGCGGGCTGAGCCCGCCCCGGCCCCGGGACGCCGGGAGGGGCCGTCTACGGTCGCCGCCGTGGACACGAGCGAGCGGGTCGGCCGGTACGTGCGGATGGTGGCCCTGGAGGGGCAGGGGACCGAACTGGCGGGTGCGCTGCTCCGCGTCGCCGACGACATGGCCGCCCAGCCCGGCTGCCTCGCCTACGTCGTGAACGCCACCCCCGACGAGCCCGACGTCGTCTGGGTCACCGAGATGTGGTCCGACGCGGCCTCGTCGGAGGCGGCACTGAGCCGCGACATCGGCGAGAGCGGCCTGGGCGACGTGCTGGCGCTGCTCACCGCCCCGCCGGACTACATCGAGGTCACCCCGCTCGGCGGGCCCGGCCTGACCGGCCTGCCCGGCTGAGCGCCGGGCCGGCCGGGCCGGCTCAGTCGCGGTCGGAGCGCTCCTTGCGGGCACGCAGCGACCCGGCGTGGGCGGTCATCGACGGGTCGTTGCGCGTCTTGATCAGGCTCGCGACGGTGACCACGGCGAGGATCCCCAGGATCACGACCAGGCTGGCCATGGTCGGGATCTCCGGGACGGCCGGGTTGATGTCGACGTGGGCCCAGTGCAGCACCAGCTTCACCCCGATGAAGCCCAGGATGACCGCCAGGCCGGTCGAGAGGTAGACCAGGCGGTCCAGCAGGCCCTTGACCAGGAAGAACAGTGCTCGCAGGCCGAGCAGGGCGAAGGCGTTCGCCGTGAAGACGATGAACGCCTCCTGGGTCACGCCGAACACCGCGGGGATCGAGTCGAGCGCGAACAGCAGGTCGATGCCGCCGATCGAGACCAGCACGATGAACATCGGGGTGGCGACCCGGCGGCCGTTGTCCCGGGTGAACAGCCTCCCGCCGTCGTACTCCTCGGTGACCGGGAAGAGCCTGCGCGCGCCCTTCACGACCAGGTTGTCCTCGATGTCGGGGTCCTCGTCCTTGTGCCGGTAGAGCTGCACGGCGGTCCACAGCAGGAGCAGACCGAAGACCAGGAACATGAACGAGAACAGGTTCAGCAGCGTCGCCCCGACCGCGATGAAGATCGCGCGCATGATCAGGGCGAGCACGATGCCGAAGGTCAGCACCTTCTGCTGGTGCTCCTCCGGCACCGCGAACGTCGTCATGATCACGACGAAGACGAACAGGTTGTCGACCGACAGGCTCTTCTCGACGATGTAGCCCGTGAAGTACTGGGTGCCGAAGTCCCAGCCGTGGATCGTCGCGAACACCAGCCCGAACGCGATCGCGACCAGGATGTAGAACACCGACCAGGCGGTGGCCTCCTTGAATCCCACCCGGTGCGGCCGCAGCCAGCCCAGGACGAGGTCGAACGCGAGCAGCGCGATGATCACGCCGATCGTGACGGCCCATTCGAGGCCGCTGATCTCGAGCACCGGGTCCTCCTGCAGGTCACCACACCGACCACGATGGTCGGTTGCGGAGCGCACCATATCGGGCAGTCAGGACACCGCGCCCGTCCTGAGGCCGGGCGCGGACCGCGATCAGCCCTTCGGACGCGCCGCGAAGACCCCCTCGGCGGGGAACGCCCCGTTCGCCAGGGCCGTCCGGACGAACGCCCCGCCGAGCTCCCCGAGCCGCGTGGCCCCGTCGGCGCCGAGCGCGGACCACGGGGCGGCGCCGAGGCGGTGGGTGTCGTTCTCGATCCGCTTGCGCAGTGCCGTGCCCTCCTCGGTCAGGACCGGTTCGACGGCGTCGTCCCCGGCCGTGTCGGCCGGCTGCAGCAGGCCGCGGTCCGCGAGCCCGGCGACGGCGGCGTTCCACTCGGCGGCCGACCAGCCGCGGCTGCCGCGGGCGAAGGCCACGGTGAACCCGGTGCCCGTCGCGGTCGCGGTGACCAGCGCCTCCAGCCCGGACAGCCCGGCCTCGACCAGCAGCGCGATGTGCCCGTCGCCGCGGTGCTCGCGCAGGATCGACAGTGCGTGCCAGAGGACCAGGTGCGGCTCGGTCGGCCAGGGCACGTCGAGGTGGCCGGCGGCGAGCGGGCGCCCGTCGGGGGTGACGGCCCCGGCCGCGGTCCGGGCCAGCCCGGCGGCCTCGACCATCTCGGGCGAGGCGACGGCGTCGTCGCCCAGGGTGCGGCGCAGCGAGGCGTCGGCGACGGCGAACCGCACGTCGAGCAGGTCCGCTGCGGACACCAGCTCCCAGGCCCGCGGGACCGACTTCGCGACCAGGCGCGGGGAGAAGTTGTAGAACGTCGCGGTGACCACCGAGGCGCCGACCGCGCCCATCGGTGCGGCCCGCGGGGCGAAGTAGCTCATCCGGCCCGGCTCCAGCCCGGCGGCGGTGTAGGCCGGTTCGCCCTCGGGGGCGAAGTAGACCTGGGAGTGCAGCGGTTCCAGCCCACGGGCGAGGCGCCCGGCGGCGACGGCGGCGTCGTTCATGCCCGGACGTTAACCCGTTCAGAGCACTCCGGGCAGCACGAGCAGTGCCCAGGCCAGCAGCGGACCGACCAGCACGACCACGCCGGCGTAGGCGAGCATCTGCCGGTAGAAGCGGTCCCGGTCGACGTCGGCGGGCGCGTTGGCGAGCACCAGCGCCCCGTTCGTGGAGAACGGGCTGACGTCGACGACGGTCGCGGCCACCGCGAGCGCCGCCACCATCCCGACCGCGGACACCTCGCCCTGCTGCAGGAACGGCAGGGCCAGCGGGATCGCGACGCCGAGGATCGCCACCGAGGACGCGAACGCCGAGAGCACGCCGCCGACGTAGCAGAGCAGCAGCGCCGCGAGCAGCGGTGCGCCGATCCCGCTGATCCCCGAGGAGACCAGGTCGACCGCGCCGGCCTCCAGGAGCACGCCTACGTAGGTGACGACACCGCAGATCAGCAGGACGGTGGACCAGGAGATCCTCCCGACGACGTCCGGGCGGCGCGGGGCGACCAGCCGCAGCACGATCGCGACGGCGAGCGCGACGACGCCGACGTCCCAGCCGAACGCGGCGGAGCCGACGGCCATGAGCGCGATGCCGGCCAGCGTGATGCCCTGCTCCAGCCCGACCCGGCCGGCGACCGGGGCCTCGGTCATCGTGCCGGTCGCGGTTCCGGTCGCGGTGCCGGTGTCCCCGGCGGGGGCGGCGTCGGCGTCCGGCGCCTCGACCGGGTCGACCGTGCGCCCGACGAGCGACCGGCCGCCGAGCACCACGAAGATCACGACGGCGATCACGACGTTGACCACGAGCGGGGTCAGGAACAGCGCGATCGGGTCGCTGGGCAGGCCCACGCCCGCCATCGTCGAGTTCACGAACGCGCCGTAGACGGTGATCGGCGAGAACGCCCCGCCGAGCGCGCCGTGCACGACCATCATGCCCATGAGCAGCAGGTTGATGCCGTAGCGCCGGGCGAAGGGCATCGCCAGCGGTGCGACGATCGCGACCGCGAACAACGCCCCGAGCCCCGAGAGCCCGCAGGAGATCGCGAAGAACACGAACGGCGCGAGCACCAGCCGCCCGCGGACGGCCCGCATCGCCCAGTGGACCAGCAGGTCGACGGTGCCGTTGGCCGTCGCCAGCGCGAACAGGTAGGTCAGCCCGACGAGCAGCAGGAACAGGTCTCCGGGGAAGCCCGCGAGGACGTCGTCGAGGCTCAGCCCCAGCACGCCGATCCCGACCGCGGCCGCGCCGAGCAACCCCAGTGCGCCGAGGTTGACCGGCATCGTCGTGGCGATCACGAACATGACCACCAGTACGGCGATCGCGATGATCTCGGGCCCCATCGGCCTCGCTCCTCGGTGTCGACCGGCCCGGACGGCGGTGACCGGGCCGGACGACACCGTGACAGATGACCCACATCGTGAGCAAGCGACCACATCGCGGTGTTCCACAGTCTGGTCAACCGTTGACAGCCCACCGCGGACCGGCGCACGGTGCCCCCGTCGGTCACAGCGGGGTGGTACGGCGACGGCGTGGAGGGGCACCGGATGGGTCTGTTCGAGACGATGCAGCAGCGCTCCACACCGGTCCGGGCCGGCGTGATCGGTGCGGGCACGTTCGCGACGATGTTCCTGCACCAGGCGGCCCGGGTGCCGAACCTGCAGGTCAGCGCCGTCGTCGACCTCTCGGAGGAGCGTGGCCGCGCCGCACTGGACACCGCCGGGCTCACCGGGACCCGGGTCGCGACCTCGGTCGACGCGGTGCTCGGGGCCGACGACGTGGACGTCGTCGTCGAGGCGACCGGCTCCCCCGTCGCGGGCGCCGCGCACGCGCTGGGCGCGATCGAGGCCGGGCAGCACGTCGTGATGGTGACCGTCGAGGCCGACGTGCTCGTCGGTCCGGTGCTCGCGGCCCGCGCGGCCGAGCGGGGCGTGGTCTACACGATGGCCTCGGGCGACCAGCCCAGCCTGATCTGCGAGCTGGTGGACTGGGCGCGGACCAACGGCTTCGCTGTCGTCGCCGCCGGGAAGGGCACCAAGTACCTGCCGGAGTACCACCGCTCCACCCCGGAGACGGTGTGGGGGCACTACGGGTTCACCCCCGAGCACGCGGCCGGGTCCGGGTTGAACCCGGTCATGTTCAACTCCTTCCTCGACGGCACGAAGTCCGCGATCGAGATGGCCGCCGTCGCGAACGCGACCGGCCTGCTCCCGCCGGAGGACGGGCTCGCCTTCCCGCCCGCGGGCACCGACGACCTGCAGCAGGTGTGCATCCCGCGCGAGGCGGGCGGGGTGCTGGACCGGACCGGGACGGTGGAGGTCGTGTCGTCGCTGCACCGCGACGGGAGCCCGGTGGACCGGGACCTGCGGTGGGGCGTCTACGTGACGCTGGAGGCGCCGAGCGACTACGTGGCGGCCTGCTTCGCGAACTACGGGCTGCGCACCGACCCCTCGGGCCGCTACACCGCGATGTACCGGCCGTACCACCTCATCGGGCTGGAGCTGGCGCAGAGCGTGTGCGCCGCGGGGGCCCGCGGCGCGGACTCCGGGCGGCCGCGGGGCTGGGTGGCCGACGTCGTCGCCACCGCCAAGCGCGACCTGGTCCCCGGGGACCGGCTCGACGGCGAGGGCGGCTCGACCGTGCACGGGGTCGTCCGCCCGGCCGCCGCGGCCCGGACCGGCGGGTTCCTGCCGATCGGGCTGGCCGACGGTGTCGTGCTGCGGCGCGCCGTCGCCGCGGGCGCCCCGGTGACCCGCGACGACGTCGAGCCGGTGACCGGGTCCGGTGTCGCCCACCGGCTGCGGGCGGAGCTGGAGGCCGGGTGACCGGCCCGACGCCGGAGGTCGGGGACCTCGCCGCGCATCCCGGCCTCGGCGACGCGGCGGCCGACCGGGTGCGGGGCCTGATCCTGTCCGGCGAGCTGCGCGACGGCGACCGGCTGGTCGAGCGCGAGCTCGCCACGCGGCTGGGGATCAGCCGGGGCCCGGTCCGCGACGCGCTGCGCAGGCTCGACGCCGAGGGGCTGGTCGTGCTGCTCCCCCGCCGCGGCGCCCGGGTCGCGATGCTGACCGCCGACGACGCCGAGGAGATCATCGCGCTGCGCGCCGCGACCGAGCCGCTGGCCGTGCGGGCCCTGGCCACGACCGGATCGGCGGGGCACGCCCGGGAACTCGGCCGGATCGTCGACGACCTGCACGCCGCCTGCGCCGCGCGGGACAGCGCCGCCGCGGTGAGCCTGGACTTCGCACTGCACCGCCGGATCCACGAGCTCTGCGGACGACGACGACTGCTGCACATCTGGGAGACGATCTCGGCGCCGCTGCAGCACGTCTTCCGGCTGTCCCGCGACCTCTACGACGACCTGGGCGACATCGCCGACAGCCACCGCACGCTGCTCGACGACATCATCTCCGGCGACCCGGCCCGCGCCGAGGCCGCCGCGCGGGCCCACGTGACCCGCTTCGGACCGGAGCTGCTGCGGCGGATGCCGCGCGAGGAGGGGGACCAGTGACCGAACCGGACGCATCGACCGGACCGGGTGCGACGAGGGGGCCGGACGCGGAGACCGCCGCTCCGACCATGTCGGCGCAGCGCATCGCCGTCGCCAGCTTCATCGGCACCGCGATCGAGTTCTACGACTTCTACATCTACGGCACCGCCGCGGCCCTGGTCTTCGGCACGCTGTTCTTCCCCGACCTCGACCCCCTGGTCGGCACGCTGGCGGCGTTCGCGACCTTCGGCGTCGGGTTCGTCGCACGCCCGGTCGGCGCGGTCGCCTTCGGGCACTTCGGCGACCGGGTCGGCCGCAAGGCGACCCTGGTGGTCTCGCTGCTGACGATGGGGGTCGGCACCGTCGCGATCGGACTGCTGCCGACGTACTCGACGATCGGGATCGCCGCGCCCGTCCTGCTGGTGCTGTGCCGGTTCCTGCAGGGCTTCGGGCTCGGCGGCGAGTGGGGCGGTGCGGTCCTGATGGCCACCGAGCACGCGCCCGAGGGACGTCGCGGGCTGTATTCGAGCTTCCCGCAGGTCGGCCCGGCGGTCGGGTTCATCATCGCGAGCGGGGCGTTCCTCGCGCTCTCCGCAGCCCTGACCGACGCCCAGTTCGCCGCCTGGGGCTGGCGGGTGCCGTTCCTGGCCAGCGCGGTCCTGGTGGTCGTCGGGCTCTACATCCGGCTGCGGATCGCCGAGACCCCGGTGTTCGAGAAGGCGATGCGCGAGCAGGAGCGTGAGAAGGCGCCGGTCGCCGAGGTGGTGCGCCGCCAGCCCCGGTCCCTGCTCCTCGCGACCGGCGGGATGATCATCACCCACACGATCTTCTACACGGTCACCACGTTCAGCCTGTCCTACGGCACCTCCGAGCTCGGTCTGTCCCGTACGACACTGCTGGTCGCGGCCATGGTCGCGGCCGCGGTGATGGGCGTGGCGACACCGGTCCTCGCGGTGCTCTCGGACCGGGTCGGACGGCGCCGGGTGTGTCTGTGGGCCTGCATCCTGGCGGTGCTGTGGGCGTTCCCGCTGTTCTGGCTGCTCGGGACCGGTGACGGGGTCCTCATCGCAGTCGGCTTCTCGGTCGCGATGATCGCCTTCGCCGGCGTGTTCGCCCCGATGGGCGCGTTCCTGCCGGAACTGTTCGCGACCCGCTACCGCTACACCGGCGCGTCGATCGGCTACAACGCCTCCAGCATCGTCGGCGGCGGCATCACGCCGCTGCTCGCGACGAGCCTGGTCGCCGCGACCGGCGCCTCCTGGCCGGTGTCGCTGCTGATCGCCGGACTGGCCGCCGTGTCGGGCCTGTGCGTGTGGGGCCTGCACGAGACCCGCACCGCCGACCTGACCGACGCCGGAGCGTTCACCCGCTGACCGGGCGCCACGATCGCGAACCGCTCAGCGGAATCCGCAGTGGTGGACCGCCCGGTCTGCTACCGCTTCCCCATGCGGCGCGACACCTCCCACGACACGGCCCACGACACGGCCCACGACATGCTCGGCGGACCCGACCGGGGCTCCTGGGGTATCGCTGTTCCGCGAATTCGCTTACCGGGTAAGCGAATTCGCGGGAACGGGTCGTCGGATCCGGCCGGCGGCTCCGACCCCGACCCCGGCTCCGCCCCCGGCTCCGCCCCCGGCTCCGACCCCGGCTCCGCCCGGCCTCGCGGCGGGGACCGGTCGACCGTCGCGTCGGGTGGGGAGGTCCGCGGAACTCGCTTACCCGGTAAGCGAATCCGTCCGGACTCCACTCCGGGGAGCCCGCTCCCCGATGGCCTCGGATCATCGGAGGCCGTCCGAGACGTCGGAGTCACCGGGGCAGCCGGAGACACCGGGGCCGCCGGGGCCGCCGGGGACATCGGGGCCGCCGGGGACATCGGGGCCGTCGGACGGGACACGCGCGCGTGGCGGCCGGAGGCGGAGGAGGACCGCCGGATCCGGGCCGAGACCGCGGAGGTGCTCGGACCGCTCCTCGCCAGGGCGGAGCTGCTCGGCTTCTACCGGATCCGGTCCGTCGCCGAGCGGTTCGGGCTGACGGTGCACGAGTACACGGTGCTCGCCGAGCTGCTGCTCGCCCGTCGGGCCATGACCGGCGCCGAGGTCGCGGAGACCGTCGGGCTCGCGACCGGAGGCACCACCCGGCTGCTCGCGCGGCTGGAGGAGCGCGACCTGATCGAACGCGAGCCGGATCCCGAGGACGGTCGCCGGCTGCTCGTCCTGGCGTCCGCCCGGGCCCACGAGATCCTCTGGAAGGACGTGACCGACACCGGCGCCCGGCGGATCGTGACCGGTGTCCCCGGGGAGTGGATCGACTGGTTCGCGCCGGTGACCGGGCGGATCCTCGACGTCACCGTGCGCCGGTTCCAGGAGATGCGGGACCACCAGTACCGAGACCGGGTCCGACGGCGTCGGCAGCGGGCGGCAGAACGCTGAGGCGTCCGCGGCACGTCCCCGCGAGGCTCAGTCCGGGCGCGCCCACCCCGTGCTCCGCTGCACCGCCCGCTTCCAGTTGTCGTGCTCGCGGAGGCGCAGACCCGGGTCCATCCTCGGCTCCCAGGCGGCCGCTCGGTGCCAGTTGCGGCGCAGCACCTCCGGGTCGGGCCAGTAGCCGACGGCCAGGCCGGCCGCGTACGCCGCGCCGAGCGACACCGCCTCCGAACCCAGGGGGCGTTCCACCGTGAGGTCCAGGACGTCGGCGACGCACTGCATGAGCAGGTGGTTCGCGGTCATGCCGCCGTCGACCTTCAGGCGGGTGACGGGAAGGCCGGAGTCGGCGTTCATCGCGTCGAGCACCTCACGGGTCTGCCACGCGGTCGCCTCCAGCACCGCGCGGGCGAGGTGGCCGCGGTGGATGTAGGAGGTCAGGCCGACGATCACCCCGCGGGCGTCGGGGTACCAGTGCGGGGCGTAGAGACCGGAGAAGGCGGGGACGACATAGCAGCCGCCGTTGTCCGGGACGGTCAGTGCGAGCGTCTCGATCCGGGCCGCCGTGGAGATCATGCCCAGCGCGTCGCGGAACCACTGGACCAACGAGCCCGTCATCGCGATGGAGCCCTCGAGCGCGTAGACCGGCCGGTCCCCGAGCAGGTAACCGACGGTCGGGATCAGACCGGCCTCGGACCCGGCGATGCGCGAGCCGGTGTTCTTCAGCAGGAACGCACCCGTCCCGTAGGTGCACTTCGCCTCGCCGGGCGCGAAGCACGTCTGGCCGACCAGCGCGGCCTGCTGGTCGCCGAGCGCCCCGGCCACCGGCACCCCGTCCAGCAGACCGGCACACCGGCCGTACACCCGGGAGTTCGGCACGATCGTCGGCAGCATCGCCCGCGGTACCCGCAACGCCGAGCACAGCGCGTCGGACCACTCCAGCGTGCGCAGGTCCATCAGCATCGTGCGGCTGGCATTGGTGACGTCGGTGACGTGCACGCCGCCGTCGGGGCCGCCGGTCAGGTTCCAGATCAGCCAGGACTCCATGGTCCCGAACAGGACCTCGCCGCGCTCGGCGCCGTCGCGCGCACCGGGCACGTGGTCGAGCAGCCACTGCAGCCGGGGGCCCGCGAAGTACGTCGCCGGGCCGAGCCCGCTCACCCGGGCCCAGCGGGCGGCGTCGGCGTCGGCGGCGAGCCCGGCGACGATGTCGGTGGTCCGGGTGTCCTGCCAGGTGATCGCCCGCGCGAGCGGGACCCCGGTGCGGCGGTTCCAGACGACCGTCGTCTCGCGCTGGTTCGCGATCCCGAGCGCGACCACGTTCTGCGGCCCCAGGCCGGCGCGGCGCAGCGCGGCGGGCACGACCCGGGTCACCGCACGCCAGATCTCCGAGGCGTCGTGCTCGGCGCGGCCCGGGCTCGGGAAGTGTTGGCGGTGCTCGCGCTGGGCGACGGCGACCATCCGTCCCGAGCGTGTGAACAGCAGGCACCGCGTCGAGGTCGTCCCCTGGTCGATGGCGGCGACCACCCGCTCCCCCGCCGCGACCGTGCTCACGTCAGTCCCTCCAGCCCGTCGGCGATCTCCCCGGCCGCGGCGACCAGCTCGACGACGGGCTCGGGCCGGGCCCGCCCGTCGGCGGCGAACAGCTCCTCCACCGGCGCACCGATCCCGAGCGCCGCGACGGTCAGCCCACCCCCGCTGCGCACCGGTACCGCGAGGCCCCCGACCCCCGGTTCCCAGCCGCCTGCGTCGTCCGCCCAGCCGCGGCGGCGCGTCGTCGTGATCTCCCGGGCCAGTACCGCCGGGTCGGTCACGGTCGCGCGGGTGTAGGTCTCCAGCGGCTCGACCGCCCGCACCGACGCCGGCGCGAAGGCCAGCAGGCACCGCCCCCACGCCGTCGCGTGCAACGGCTGCGTGGTGTTGGTCCGCAGCCGCTGCGGTGTGTCGTCCGGCCGGAACACGTGGTGCACCAGGTCGACCCCGGCCCCGTCGGCGGACGGCACTCCCAGGTACACCGCGCAGCCGGTGCCCGCCGCCAGAGCATCGGCCCAGTTCATCGCCCGGGCGCGCAGGTCGTGCCGGTCCCACGGGGTGCCCAGCCGCCCCAGTCCCTCGCCCAGCAGGTAGCGGCCGGACGACGGCTCCTGCGCCACCAGGCCCTCCTCGCGCAGCGTGCGGAGCAGCCCGTGCGCGGTGGGGCGCGGCAGGTCCAGCGCCGCCGCCAGCTCGGCGAGCGCCAGTGGTCGCCCCGCACCGCCGAGCAGCCGCAGCAGCGCGGCCGCCCGCTCCACCGACTGGATCGCCCGCGCCACGCCGCGATCGTAGGCCGTACGGACGCCACGTGTACTCGATCATGGGCCGATCGACCCGCAACGTTCGGCATCGTCGAACGGATCGCGTTGCCCGGCGCCCGGCGCACTTCTAGCGTCCCGTCGCACACGGCGGGGCCGCCCGGCCCCGCGAGGGGGACTCACCCAGAAGGGGGTTCGATGACGAGCTCCGAGAACACCGCGGCCGCGCCCGCCACCACCGAGAAGGCGCCCTCGCTGCTCGGCGAGCTGAGCGCCGAGTTCGCGGGCACGATGATCCTCATCCTCTTCGGCGTCGGCGTCGTCGCGCAGGTGACGACCACGCCGGACGGCTCCAACGGCCAGTACGACTCCATCGCCTGGGCCTGGGGCTTCGGCGTCATGCTGGGCGTCTACGTCGCCGGCCGGATCTCCGGCGCGCACCTCAACCCGGCGGTCACGCTGGCCTTCGCCGTGTACGAGGGCTTCCCGTGGCGCAAGGTCGGCCCGTTCGTCCTGGCCCAGACCCTCGGCGCGTTCGTCGCCGCGCTGATCGTGCGGTTCGTCTACGCCGACTTCATCCGGTCGGTCGACCCGAACCTCACCGAGACCCAGGGCATCTTCTCGACCTCGCCGGGCGCGCCGACCACCATCACCACGGCGTTCTTCGACCAGGTCGTCGGCACCGCGATCCTGGTGTTCGTGATCTTCGCGCTGGTCCACCCCCGCAACAAGGGCCCGATGGCCAACATGGCGCCGTTCATGATCGGCATCCTGGTCGTCGGCATCGGCATGGCCTGGGGTGCGAACGCCGGCTACGCCATCAACCCCGCCCGCGACTTCGGGCCGCGGCTGGCCTCCTGGGTCACCGGCTACGACACCGCCTGGGTGACCGGCGACGGCACGCCCTACTGGTGGCTTCCGATCGTCGCCCCGCTGATCGGCGCCCTGATCGGGGGCGGCCTGTTCAAGGCCCTCATCGACCGGTACATCCCCGCCGAGGACGCTCCGCAGGAGGTCGGGCGGGTCTGACCCGGCCGACCCCCGTCCGCCCGCCCCACCCCCCGCCCCGATCCCCGCAAGAAGGAGAGCTCAATGGCCGAGTTCGTCGGCGCCGTCGACCAGGGCACCACCTCCAGCCGCTTCATGATCTTCGACCACAGCGGCAACGAGGTGGGTCGCCACCAGCTGGAGCACGAGCAGATCCTGCCGCAGGCCGGCTGGGTCGAGCACGACCCGATCGAGATCATCGAGCGCACCAACACCTGCCTGCAGCAGGCACTCACCAAGACCGGGCTGTCCGCGTCCGACCTGGTCGCGCTGGGCATCACCAACCAGCGTGAGACCACCGTCGTGTGGAACCGGCGCACCGGGCGCCCGTACTACAACGCGATCGTCTGGCAGGACACCCGCACCGACCGGATCGCGACCGCGCTCGACCGCGACGGCCGCGGCGACGTCATCCGCCGCAAGGCGGGCCTCCCGCCCGCCACGTACTTCTCCGGCGGCAAGATCCAGTGGATCCTGGAGAACGTCGACGGCGTCCGCGAGGCCGCGGAGAACGGCGACGCGGTCTTCGGCAACACCGACACCTGGGTCATCTGGAACCTCACCGGCGGCACCAACGGCGGGCTGCACGTCACCGACGTGACCAACGCCAGCCGCACCATGCTGATGGACCTCGAGACCCTCGACTGGGACGACGAGCTGCTCGGCTTCTTCGGCATCCCGCGCCGGATGCTGCCGGAGATCAAGCCGTCGTCGTCGGCGACCGCGTTCGGGAAGACCCTGGCGAACGGGCCGCTCGGCGGCGAGGTCCCCATCACCGGCGACCTGGGCGACCAGCAGGCCGCGACCGTCGGCCAGGTCTGCTTCGCCCCCGGCGAGGCGAAGAACACCTACGGCACCGGCAACTTCATGCTGCTCAACACCGGCACCGAGCTGGTCCGCTCGGAGTCCGGCCTGCTCACCACGATGTGCTACCAGTTCGAGGGCGAGCGTCCGGTCTACGCGCTGGAGGGCTCCATCGCGGTCACCGGCTCGGCCGTGCAGTGGCTGCGCGACCAGCTCGGCATCATCTCCGGCGCCTCGCAGTCGGAGTCGCTGGCCCGCCAGGTCGAGGACAACGGCGGCGTGTACTTCGTCCCGGCGTTCTCCGGCCTGTTCGCGCCGTACTGGCGTTCCGACGCCCGCGGCGCGATCGTCGGCCTGTCCCGGTTCAACACCAACGCACACCTGGCGCGGGCCACGCTGGAGGCGATCTGCTACCAGTCCCGCGACGTCAGCGACGCCATGACCCAGGACTCCGGGGTCACCCTGGAGACGCTGAAGGTCGACGGCGGCGTCACCCAGAACGAGCTGTGCATGCAGATCCAGGCCGACGTGCTGGGTGTGCCGGTCTCGCGGCCCGTCGTCGCCGAGACCACCGCGCTCGGTGCGGCCTACGCGGCCGGGCTGGCCGTCGGGTTCTGGAAGAACACCGACGAGCTGCGGGAGAACTGGAACGAGGCCCGGCGCTGGGAGCCGACCTGGTCCGAGGAGCAGCGCAACGAGGGTTACGGCCGGTGGAAGAAGGCCGTCGAGCGGACCCTGGACTGGGTCGACGTCCAGTAGGGCCACCCGCCCGGTGTCGCCCTCACCACACGTGAGGGCGACACCGGGCACACCCGCGATCGGACGGGTGTTCAACGGGTAGTCCCCCGGCGGGACAGCACGAGCACGAACCACTCAGGAAGGTCTGATCATGAAATCGGTGGCGCTCTCTCCGGAGGCCCGTACCACGGCGCTGCAGGCGATGGGCGACCGCGAACTGGACGTGCTGGTCGTCGGCGGTGGCGTCGTCGGCGCCGGTGCCGCCCTCGACGCGGCCACCCGTGGTCTGTCGACCGGGCTGGTCGAGGCCCGCGACTTCGCGTCCGGCACGTCGAGCCGTTCCTCCAAGCTCATCCACGGCGGTCTGCGCTACCTGGAGATGCTCGACTTCCGCCTGGTGGCCGAGGCGCTGCAGGAGCGGGGGCTGCTGATCCAGACCCTCGCGCCGCACCTCGTCCGCCCGGTGCCGTTCGTCTACCCGCTCAAGCACCATGTGTGGGAGCGCTTCTACGCCGGTGCCGGCGTCGCGCTCTACGACTCTCTCGGGCTGCTGTCCGGCCGGGCCCGCGGCCTGCCGCACCACCGGCACCTCACCCGTCGCGGCGCCCGCAAGGTCGTGCCCTCGCTGCGTCGCGACGCCCTGGTCGGGGCCCTGGAGTACTACGACGCCCAGGTCGACGACGCCCGCCACACCATGGAGATCGCCCGCACCGCGGCCGCCTACGGCGCGCACGTGGCGACCCGCGCCCGCGTCGTCGGACTGCTGAAGGACTCCGGCCGCGTGATCGGCGCGACCGTGCAGGACCTGGAGTCCGGGGACCGGTTCGACGTCCGCGCCAAGGAGGTCATCAACGCCACCGGGGTGTGGACCGACGACACCCAGGGCCTCGCCGGCGAGCGCGGCCAGTTCAAGGTGCGCGCGTCCAAGGGCATCCACCTGGTCGTCCCCCGCGACCGGATCCGCGGCGACGCCGGGCTGATCCTGCGCACCGAGAAGTCGGTGCTGTTCGTCATCCCGTGGGGCCGGCACTGGATCATCGGCACCACCGACACCGACTGGGACCTGGACAAGGCGCACCCGGCGGCGAGCGCGGCCGACATCGAGTACCTGCTCGCGCACGTCAACGAGGTGCTCGAGCAGCCGCTGACCCACGAGGACGTCGAGGGCGTCTACGCCGGTCTGCGCCCGCTGCTGCACGGCGAGTCCGAGGCGACCTCGAAGCTGTCCCGCGAGCACGCCGTCGCCACGCCGGTGCCCGGTCTGGTCGTCGTGGCCGGGGGCAAGTACACGACCTACCGCGTGATGGCCAAGGACGCCGTCGACGCTGCCGTGCACTCGCTCGACGCGAAGGTGCCCGCCTCCTGCACCGAGAAGGTCCCGCTGCTCGGCGCCGAGGGCTTCACGGCGCTGCGCAACTCGACCCACCAGCTCGCCGCGCGCAGCGGGCTGCACCCGGCGCGGATCGAGCACCTGCTCGGCCGGTACGGCTCGCTGATCGACGAGGTCCTCGACCTCCTCATCGCCGACCCGACCCTGGCCGAGCCGCTCACCGGCGCCGAGGACTACCTGCGGGCCGAGGTCGTCTACGGCGCCTCGCACGAGGGCGCGCGGCACCTGGAGGACATCCTCGCCCGCCGCACCCGGATCTCGATCGAGACCTTCGACCGGGGCGTGGGTGCTGCCGAGGAGACCGCGACGCTGGTCGCCCCGATGCTGGGCTGGAACGACGAACAGATCGCCCGCGAGGTCGACCACTACGTCAAGCGGGTCGAGGCCGAGCGGGAGAGCCAGAAGATGCCCGACGACGCCACCGCCGACGCCGCCCGGCTCGGCGCGCCGGACGTGGTACCGGTCAGCGGCTGAGCACCGCCGCCACCCCGTGAGCGAACCCGAGCGGACCCCGGACGGGCGGTACATCGTCGTCCGGGGCCGCCGGTGGCGCGCCACCGACCCGACGATCCCGGACGACGTGCGGTCCGCGCTGCAGCAGCACCTCGGAAAGGCCCGCGCCGAGGTCGGTGCCGGTAGGCGGACCGGCGACGACGACCGCGTCGCCGCCGCCCGGACGCGGGTGTCCGCGGCCAAGCACGGCCTCGGCGAGCGCGGCACGCCCTGGTGGGACCTGGACGACGACGCCCGCCGGGAGCGCTGGGAGACCGCGCTGCACGACCTCGGCGACCGACCCGCCGGCAGTTCCTGATCGAGGACCGGATCCGTCCGCGATCGGTCCTATCGTCGTTCCCGTCGGACCGGGACGGCCCCGGTCCGCGGACCCCGAGAGGCGGCCCCGGAGATGAACGCCACCGACGAGAAGCAGGCCCTGACCGGCGAGCGTGCCGAGCTGATCGCCACCCTGGAGCGGCACCGCGGCTTCCTGCTGCAGACCGCCGACGGGCTGACCGACGAGCAGGCGCGCACCCGCAGCACGGTGAGTGCGCTGACGATCGCCTCGCTGCTCAAGCACGTCGCGGACACCGAGGAGCAGTGGTTCCGCTTCGCCGTCGAGGGCGCCGCCGCGTTCGGTGACGTCGAGGTCTACAACGACTCCGTCGACTGGGACGCCGTCGACGCCGAGGCCGACGCGAACGGCGGTGACTGGTCCGCCTCCGGCGAGGAGTGGGTGGACACCCGCTTCGTCCTGGCCGACCACGAGACCCTGGAGCACCTGCGGGCCCGGGTCGAGCAGGTCGCCGCGCGCACCGAGGAGGTGCTGCGGACCGCGGACCTGGACTCCTCGCACGCCCTGCCGGTCGCGCCGTGGTTCGAGCCGAACACGTCCTGGTCGGTCCGCCGGGTCGCGATCCACATGCTCGCCGAGACCAGCCAGCACGCCGGGCACGCCGACATCATCCGCGAGGCGATCGACGGCGCGCGCACGATGGGCTGAGCCCCGGCAGGCAGGCTCCGGGGGCGGCGTGGCTCCGGCGGCCCCGGACCGCGCGGGCCCGGCGCCGGGGTTACGTTGCGGCGGTGGCGGACCAGGTGAGCATCGCAGACATCGAGACGGCGGCGGAGCGGATCGCCGGGGGCGTGGTGCGTACCCCGACCGTCCCCTCCCCCGGGCTGTCCGCGGCCCTCGGCGCGCCCGTGCTGCTCAAGCTGGAGCACCTGCAGCGGGCCGGGTCGTTCAAGCCGCGCGGGGTGCTGGCCAAGCTCGCGTCGCTGACCGACGCCGAGCGCGCCGCGGGCGTCGTCGCGGTGTCGGGTGGCAACCACGGGCTGGCCGTCGCCGAGGTCGCGGGCGCCGCGGGGGTGGACGCGGTCGTCGTCATGCCGCGCACCGCGCCGGCCCGGTCGGTCGCCGCGGCCCGCGCCGCAGGTGCCGACGTACAGCTCACCTCCGACATCGCGGCCGCGTTCGCGCAGGCCGGGGAGCTGCAGCGGGCAGGACGGACGCTGGTGCACCCGTTCGACGACCCGGTGATCGTCGCCGCGCAGGGCACCGTGGGGCTGGAGCTGGCCCGCGACGCCGTCGCTCTCGGCGAGCCGCCGACCGACGTGCTGGTCTCCATCGGCGGCGGGGCGCTGATCTCCGGGGTCGCCACCGCGGTCCGCGCGCTGCTGCCCGGCACCCGGGTCTGGGGTGTGGAGACCGTCGGCGCCGAGGCGATGTCCGCCGCCCTGGCCGCGGGCGGCCCGACGCCCGTCACGATCTCGTCGGCGATCACCACGCTGTCCGCGCCGTCGGCGTCGCAGCTGACCTACGACCACGTCCGTGCGCTGGTGCACGAGGTCCTCGTCGTCGACGACGCCGAGGCCCACCGCGGCACCCTCACCCTCGCCGAGCACGCCGGGATCTGGGCCGAGCCGGCCGCGGGCTGCCTGGTCCCGGCCGCCCGCCGGATCGTGGAGCGGCACCCGGACGCCCGGCTCGCCCTGGTGGTCTGCGGCGCCAACGCCGACGTCGCCGACGTGGTCCGCGACGCGGCGCGGCCGTGATCACCGGTCGTGGAGCGCAGCGTCCGCGAGGCGGGCGTGATGCTCCGCAACCGGTGATCACCGCGGGATGACCGTGTGCGGCCGGGGCGTTGGCCCGGGTGTGGAGCGGACCGGGGTCGTGGTGATCGGCGCGGGCCAGGCGGGCCTGTCGGCGGCGGCCGGGCTGCGGCGCGGCGGGCTGGAGCCGGGCCCCGGGTTCGTCGTGCTGGACGGCGAGGACGGCCCCGGCGGCGCGTGGCGGCACCGCTGGCCGACGCTGCGGATGCGCACGGTGAACGGCATCCACGACGTCGCCGGGGTCCGCTCCGGATTCGACGACCCCGGCGCCGACCCGGACCTCCCCGCGCGCGACGCCGTCCCCGCCTACTTCGGCCGCATCGAACGCGAGCTGGACCTGCGGGTCGTCCGCCCGGTGCACGTCACCCGGGTGTCCGACGCCGGCGGGTCCCCGGTCGTCGACACCGGCGGGCCGCCGGCCGTCGACACCGCCGGGCCGTTGGTCGTCGACACCGACCGCGGCACCTGGGTCGCCGACCACCTGGTCAACGCCACCGGCACCTGGACCCGCCCGTTCGTCCCCGCCTACCCGGGCCTCGCGACCTTCCGCGGTACGAGCCTGCACGCCCGCTCCTACCCCGGCCCGCAGGCCATGGCCGGGAAGCGGGTCGTCGTGGTCGGCGGCGGGATCACCGCGGTGCAGCTGCTCCTGGAGATCGCCCCGTACGCCGCCGCGACGACGTGGGTCACCCGCCGGGAGCCCGAGTGGCACAGCACGCCGTTCGGGCCCGAGCAGGGACGCGCCGCCGTCGCCCTGGTCGAGGAACGGGTCCGGGCCGGGCTGCCGCCGCGCAGCGTCGTCGGCGTGACCGGGCTGGGGCTCACGCCCGGGGTGCGGGCCGGGATCGCGAGCGGCGTGCTGGCGCGCAGGCCGATGTTCACCCGGGTCGTGCCGGACGGGGTGGAGTGGTCCGAGGGCACCCGCGAGCCCGCGGACGTGCTGCTGTGGGCGACCGGCTGGCGGCCCGCGCTGGGCCACCTCGCCCCGCTGCGGCTGCGCGGACCGGGCGGCGGGATCGTCATGGGCGGGCCGCGCGACACCGGCGTCGTCGCCGACCCGCGGGTGCACCTGGTCGGCTACGGCCCGTCGGCGAGCACGATCGGCGCCGACCGGGCCGGTCGCGCCGCGGCGCGCGCGGTCCTGGAGCGGCTACCGGTCGCGGCCGGCGCCTGAGTCGGCGGCCTCCCGGCCGAGCAGCCGGTACTCCCGGATCACCATCACGATGATCGCGATGTCGAGCGCGGCGAGGAACGGCAGCACGACGGAGTGCGTGTGCCAGGCGTGGACCAGCTCGTACACGACGAACATCGCCAGGATCACCACCGCGGGCGGGTAGGCGGGGCGCCAGCGGGTCAGCAGCGCCGCGACCAGGCCGAGCTTGAGCACGCCGTGCAGCCCGAGGTAGACGATGACGAAGGTGCGGTCCCCGCCGGCGAAGCGGTCGACGCCCTCGGTCAGGTGCCGGGCCAGGGTGCCGTCCGGCGGACCGATCAGGTCGCGGGCGAGGATCTGCGCGACGACCCGGTGCAGCCAGTCCCCCGACACCAGTACCAGCGCGACGGCGCCCAGCAGCTCCGCCGCCCCGTCGATGCCCTTCACGACCAGGGCGACGCGGAACAGCTGCTCGGTCCGGCGGGCCGAGGTCGTCGTCGCCGGCGGTCCGGCGGTCACCGGGTGATCCCGGTGTGGCCGAGGGAGTAGCGGCCGGGCTGCGGCCACATGCACAGCCCGCGCGGGCCGTCACCGACCGGGATCCGCCGGATCGGATGGCCGTCGTCGGTGGAGAGCACGTACACCTCCCGGTCGTAGCGCCCGGACGGCCACAGGGTCCGGCCGTCGGCCGAGACGTTACCCATGTCGGGACCCGCCTTCCCGGGGATCCGCCGGAGCGCCTCCGTCACCGCGAGCAGGGCTGCGGCGGCCGCCGCGCGCAGCACCTCGCGCCCGGGACGTCCCGGCGGACGGCTCCACCCTTGCGACCTCACGCCGCGGACTGTAGACCCTGCCCGACCTGCGAATTCGGTGACCCGAGGGAGGATCGGGACGGACCGGACGAGCCGGGCGAGACCGTGGCGCGAACACGCGCCGGGGCGCTACAGTTATTAGCGATGCTCAACAAATCGGGACCGGCCGACCGGTACAAGTGGGTCGCACTGTCGAACACCACGATGGGCGTGCTGATCGTGACGATCAACATGTCGATCCTGCTGATCGCGCTGCCGGACATCTTCCGCGGCATCGGGATCGACCCGCTGGCGCCGGACAACATCGACTACCTGCTGTGGCTGATCATGGGGTACCTCGTCGTCACGGCGGTGCTGGTGGTCAGCTTCGGCCGGCTCGGCGACATGTACGGCCGTACCCGCATGTACAACCTGGGCTTCGCCGTCTTCACGGTGTTCTCGGTGCTGCTGGCCGCCACCTGGATGCAGGGCGACGCCGGCGCGGTCTGGCTGATCACGATGCGGGTGCTGCAGGGTGTCGGCGGGGCGCTGCTGCTCGCCAACTCGACCGCGATCCTCACCGACGCGTTCGGAGTCCACCAGCGCGGGCTCGCGCTCGGGATCAACTCCGTCGCGGCGATCGCCGGCTCGTTCCTCGGACTGGTCGTCGGCGGGGTGCTCGCCCCGGTGAACTGGCACCTGGTGTTCCTGGTGTCGGTCCCGGTCGGGGTGTTCGGCACGATCTGGGCCTACGCCCGGCTCCGCGACACCGGCGCCCGCCGCGCGGCGCGGATCGACTGGTGGGGCAACCTGACGTTCGCGGTCGGGCTCGTCGCCGTCCTGATGGGCATCACCTACGGCATCCAGCCCTACGGCGACGACGTCATGGGCTGGACCAGCCCGCTCGTCCTCGGCCTGATCCTCGGCGGGATCGCGGTGCTGGCGCTGTTCACCTGGATCGAGCGCCGGGTGCCCGAGCCGATGTTCCACGTCTCGCTGTTCTCGATCCGTGCGTTCACCGCGGGCAACATCGCGAGCCTGCTGGCCGCGCTCGGCCGCGGCGGGCTGCAGTTCATCCTGATCATCTGGCTGCAGGGCATCTGGCTGCCCGAGCACGGCTTCCCGTTCGAGACGACGCCACTGTGGGCGGGCATCTACATGGTCCCGCTGACGATCGGGTTCCTCGTCGCCGGACCGGTGTCGGGCATCCTGTCCGACCGCTACGGCGCCCGCGCCTTCGCCACGGTCGGGATGCTCGGCGCGGCCGCGACGTTCCTCGCGCTGCTGGCGCTGCCGGTGGACTTCGACTACCGGGCGTTCGCGCTGCTGCTGGCGCTCAACGGCCTGGCGATGGGCCTGTTCAGCTCCCCGAACCGGGCGGCGATCATGAACTCGCTGCCCGCGCATCAGCGTGGCGCCGGGGCCGGCATGACCTCGACGTTCCAGAACGCGGCGACGGTGCTGTCGATCGGGGTGTTCTTCTCGCTGCTCATCGCGGGCCTGTCGACGACGCTGCCCACGTCGCTGCACGACGGGCTCATGGCCCAGGGCGTGCCGGAGCTCGCGGCGGACCGGGTCGCGGCGCTGCCGCCCGTCGGGATCCTGTTCGCGGCGCTACTGGGCTACAACCCGATCGCGACGTTGCTCGGCCCGCAGGTCCTCGGCGCGCTGGCGCCCGCACAGTCGGCGTACCTGACCGGGCGGGAGTTCTTCCCGCAGCTGATCTCCGGCCCGTTCGCCGACGGGCTGACCTTCGCGCTCGGGTTCGCCGCCGTCGCCTGCCTGGTCGCCGCGGTGGCGAGCGCACTGCGCGGCGGGAAGTACCACCACGTCGACGGGCCCGTGGCGACCGACGGCGACGCGACCGGCGCGGCGCGGCCGGCGGCCACCCAGGGCTGAGGACCCGCCCGGCACACCGCGACCCCGGCCCGGCGGTGCCGGGGCCGGGGTGTCACGGCGTGTGGGTCAGTCCGCGGCGACCTCGCTGCCGTCCTGACTCCAGCGGGTGTGGAACTTGCCGTCGGCGTCGGTGCGCGCGTAGGTGTGCGCGCCGAAGTAGTCGCGCAGCCCCTGGATGAGGTTGGCCGGGCCGCGCTCGCGACGGTAGCCGTCGTAGTAGGACAGGCTGGAGGAGAACGCGGGGATCGCCACGCCCTGCTCGGTCGCGGTCACCACGACCCGGCGCCACGCGTCCTGTGCGTTCGCGACGGCCTCGGTGAAGTACGGGACCATCAGCAGGTTGTCCAGGTCCGGGTGGGACTCGTAGGCCTCGGTGATCCGGTTGAGGAACTGGGCGCGGATGATGCAGCCACCGCGCCAGATCCGGGCCATCGCGCCGAGGTCGAGGTCCCAGTCGTTGGCCTGCGAGGCGGCGCGCATCTGCGCGAAGCCCTGGGCGTAGGCGACGACCTTGGACGCGTAGAGGGCCTGGCGGATGTCCTCGACGAGCTCGTCGCGGTTCTTCCCCGAGCCCGGGGTCGGACCGCCCAGCGTGGTCGAGGCCTCCCGGCGCTCGTCGCGCAGGTTGGACAGCGTGCGGGCGAACACGGCCTCGGTGATGCCGGTCAGGGGGACGCCGAGGTCGAGCGCGTCGATGGCCGTCCAGCGGCCGGTGCCCTTCTGCTCGGCCTGGTCGACGATGACGTCGACGAGCGGCTTCCCGGTCTTCTCGTCGGTCTTGGCCAGCACGATGCCGGTGATCTCGATGAGGAAGGACTCGAGGTCGCCCGAGTTCCACTCCTCGAAGATCTTCCCGATCTCCGGCGCGGACAGCCCGGCGACGTGTGTGAGCAGGTCGTAGGCCTCGGCGATGAGCTGGATGTCGGCGTACTCGATGCCGTTGTGCACCATCTTGACGTAGTGCCCGGCGCCGCCGGGGCCGACGTGGGTGCAGCACGGGGTGCCGTCGACGTTCGCGGCGATCGCGGTGAGGATCTCCTCGACCTCGCCGTAGGCCTCCTGCGGGCCGCCGGGCATGATGCTCGGCCCGTTGAGGGCGCCCTCCTCGCCGCCGGACACGCCGATGCCCATGAAGCGCAGCCCGCGCTCCTCGCAGTACGCGGCACGGCGGTCGGTGTCGGGGAAGTGCGAGTTGCCGGCGTCGATGATGATGTCGCCGCTGTCGAGCAGCGGGGCCAGCTCGTCGATGACGGCGTCGACCGGCTTGCCCGCCTTCACCATGACGACGATCTTGCGCGGGGTCTCCAGCGCGTCGACGAACTCCTGCAGCGACTCGGTGCCGGTGAAGGCACCCTCGTCGCCGTAGTCCTTCATGAACTCGGTCGTCTTCGAGGTGGTGCGGTTGTGCACCGCCACCGGGAAGCCACGGCGGGCCATGTTGCGGGCGAGGTTCGCCCCCATCACCGCCAGCCCGGTGACCCCGATCCGGCTCTTCTCCGCCATCAGTGCTTCCTCCGTGTCGTTCGGACGCCGCTGTACCCGACCCATCCTGGCCCGCGGCCCCCGGCGGCGCAGCGAGGAGCGCGTGTCCCCTCGGTCACCCCGCGAGGAAGTCGGCGAGCAGGGCGCTCGCGGTCTCCGGCGCCTCCTCCGGGATCCAGTGCCCGCAGCCCTCGACGCGCTCGAAGCGGAAGTCGTCGACGTACGCCGAGGAGCCCCGCATCTGCCCCTCGGTGAGCGCGAGGTCGCCGTCGCTCCACACCCCCATCGTCGGCACCGTGATCCGCGGGGGCTGCGGGATCGTGGTGGGCACGAACGTCGCCGGGTCGATGTTGGCGCGGTACCAGTTCAGCGACGCCGTCAGGGCGCCCGGCCGGGACAGGTCGGCGAGCTGGCGGGCGGCCATCGGGTGCCCCTCGGGCAGCGTCGCGTGCAGCCAGCCGCGCAGGAACTGCCAGTCGTCGGCCGGCATCACCTGCTCGGCGACGCCGGGGAACTGGAACCAGAGCATGTACCAGGACATCGCCTTCTGCCGGAACCCCGCGGTGGCGAACGCGGCGGGATGCCCGACGGAGAACGCGGCGTAGCGGGTCACCCGCGGCGAGGCGAGGGTGAGGGCCCAGCCGAGGGAGGCGCCCCAGTCGTGCCCGGCGAGGGCGAACCGGTCGATGCCGAGCGCGTCCGCGACGCCGAGGACGTCGGCGGCCAGGGCCCGCATCCGGTAGTGCTCGACCTCGGCCGGCCGGTCGGAGTCCCCGAAGCCGCGCAGGTCCGGGACGACGACCCGGTACCCGGCCCCGGCGAGCGCGGCGGCCTGGTGGGTCCACAGGGCGGCCCGGTCCGGCCAGCCGTGCAGCAGCAGGACGGGGCTGCCGTCGCCGCCGGTGTCGTGCACGGACAGGGTGATCTCGGGCAGGGTCGTGCCGGGGACGGTGATCCGCTGCGGGGCCGGGAGCGTCATGGGCCGACCGTATCCCCGGTTCCCGCCCGCTGGGACGCCGCGCACGGCGGGACCGCCGGTGGGGTGACACTGGCCCGATGGTCCGCCTCTCCCCCGACACGGACCGGGACGGCCGGGCCGTGCCGGTGGGCGTGATCGGCCTGGTCGGCGGCGTCGTCGGCGGGCTGATCGGCGGCGGCAGCGGAGTGCTGTTCGTGCCCGCGCTCGACCGGTTCACCGCGATGTCGCGGACCCGGATCCACGGCTCGTCGACGATCGCGAACATCGGGGTCTGCGTCGCCGGTGCGGCCGCCTACGCGCTCGGCGGCGGGTCGCTGGACCTGCGGACCGGCGCCGGGCTGATCGTCGGTGGCACGGTCGGCGGGTGGATCGGCCCGAAGCTGCTGGCGCGCGCGTCGGAGACGCTGCTGCGGGTCCTGCTGGTGGCCGTGCTGGTGCTGACGGCGGCGAAACTGCTCGTCGACGCGCTGGGCGTGCCGCTGCTCGGCGGGGCGGTGGTGCCGGCGTCGCTGGTCGCCGATCCCTGGTTCCTGTATCCGACGGCGACGGTGGTCGGCCTGGTCATCGGCGCCTGGGCGGGTGCGATGGGACTCGGCGGCGGGCTGCTCGCGGTGCCGGCGATGGTGCTGCTGTTCGGCACGGACCTGCATGTCGCGGCCGGGACATCGCTGCTGATGTTCATCCCGAACTCGATCGTCGGGACGGTCGTGCACCTGCGTCAGGGCACCGCGTCCGGGAAGTGGGGCACGGTACTGGCGGTGACCGCCGCGCCGGGCACGGTGGCGGGCGCGGTCCTCGGCCTGGCGCTCGACGCGGTCGTGCTGGGGCTGGTGTTCGGCACGTTCGCGACCGCGATGGCGGCGCGCGAGACCGTCGGACTGGTCCGCCGACGACGGGAATGAGTGCGCAGACGACCCGGAACGCGCTACCCTTCAGGGTGCGCTCAGAACACGAGAACGTGGACCAGCACCTTAAGTATAACACGGATGGCAAGACCCCGGCGACCTCCGCTTCCGCCTACGAGGCGGAGCTGACCCGCGAGACCCGGCACCTCCGCGGGCTGCACGCCCTGCTCGACGACGAGCTCGCCGCCGCGGGCGCGCAGGCCCGGGACGCCGCCGCCGAGCGTGCCGGGGAGCAGCTCAGCGCCCGCTGGGAACGCGACGTGTCGGTGCACCGCGCCTCGGAGCGGGTGCGCACGCTCACCGCGGCCCGCGCGGGACTGTGCTTCGGGCGTCTCGACCACGTCGACGGGGCCGCCCCGACCCGGGTCGGCCGGATCGGGCTGACCGACCCGGCCGACGGCGAGAGCGCGCTGGTCGACTGGCGGGCGCCGGCCGCGCAGCCCTTCTACTGCGCCACCCCGGTCACCCCGCTCGGTGTGACCCGGCGCCGGCACTACACCGTCGCCGGCACCGCGCCGCACGAGCGGGTCGCCGGCTTCCACGACGACCTCCTCGACGGCGACGGGCCCGGCACCGGGACCGTGTCGGCGTCGGACCCCGCGCTCCTCGCCGCCCTCACCGCGCCGCGCGGGACCCGCATGCGCGACATCGTCACCACCATCCAGTCCGAGCAGGACGAGATCATCCGTCTGCCGCTGTCGGGCACCGTCGTGATCGAGGGCGGCCCCGGGACGGGCAAGACCGCCGTCGCGCTGCACCGGATCGCGTACCTGCTCTACACCCACCGCGACCGGCTCGCCCGCAGCGGCGTGCTCGTCGTCGGGCCGAGTGCGGGGTTCGTGCACTACGTCGGCGGGGTACTGCCCGCGCTCGGCGAGTCCGCGGTCGTGTTCACCACCCCCGGACGCCTCGCGCACGGCGTCGTGGCGGAGGCGACCGACCCGCCGGGGACGGCCCGGCTCAAGGGCGACCTCGCGATGGTCGACGTGCTGCGCCGCGCCGTCGACGACCGCCAGGAGCTGCCCGGGGCACCGGTCGCGATCGAGATGGACGACGTCACCGTCGAGATCAGCACGACGCCGGCCGCCGAGGCGCGCCGCCGGGCCCGTGCCACCGGGCAGCCGCACAACATCGCCCGCGCCACGTTCCGCGACACCCTCGGGCGGCTGCTCGTCGACCAGGGGCTGGAGCGGCTCGAGGTCGGTCTGGAGGACCCGCCGGAGCTCGCGGAGCTGCTGGCGGGGCTGGACATCCCGGAGATCGAGCCCGCCGGGGCGGCCGAGGTGTCGGCCGAGATGCGGGCCGAGCTGCGCGACGCGTTGCGCACCGACCCCCGGTTCCACGCGGCCGTCGAGCAGCTGTGGCCGGTGCTGACCCCGCAGCGGGCCCTGGCCGAGCTGTACGCCGACCCGGACCGGCTGGCCGCCGCGGGTGCTCCGGAGTCGCTGCGGCGGGAACCGGGCACGCCGTGGACCGCGGCCGACGCGCCCCTGCTCGACGAGCTCGCCGAGCTACTCGGCCCGGTCCCCGACGGGACACCCGCCACGGCACCGGAGCCGGACAGCGCCTACGCCGCCGAGGTGCTGACCGTGCTGGAGTCCGCGGACCGGTCGCTCGCCGGGGAGGACCCGGACGAGCTGCGGCCCACCGACTTCGTGACCGCGGACATGCTCGCGCAGCGGCACGTCGCCGGGGTGCCGCTGACCGTGGCCGAGCGCGCGGCGTCGGACCGGGACTGGCGCTACGGGCACCTCGTCGTCGACGAGGCGCAGGAGCTGTCCGCGATGGACTGGCACGTGCTGCTGCGGCGCTGCCCGGCGCGGTCGATCACCGCGGTCGGCGACCTCGCCCAGCGCAGCGCCCCGGCCGGCGCCCGGGCCTGGGCCGACGTGCTCGCCCCGCACCTGGCCGGACGCTGGACGCACCGCACGCTGACGGTGAACTACCGGACGCCGTCGGAGATCATGGACGCCGCCGCGCGGGTGCTGGCGACCTACGCCCCGGACCGTCGCCCGCCGGAGTCGGTGCGCAGCACCGGTGAGCAGCCGTGGACGCGCACGGTCCCGGCCGGGGAGCTCGGCGCCGCGGTCCGCGCCGCCGTCGACGACGAGCGGGCCCGCACCGCCGACGGGACGGTCACCGTCATCGCCCCGCCCGGCACCGACCTGGGGGCCCCCGGCGTGCCGGTGCACACCCCGGTGTCGTCGAAGGGCCTGGAGTTCGACGCCGTCGTGATCGTCGACCCGGAGCGGATCCGGGCGGCCGACCCGGCGGACCTCTACGTCGCGATGACCCGCGCGACGCAGCGGCTCGGGCTCCTGGAGGTGACCGGCTAGAACGCCGGCCAGGGGATGGCCGGGCCGTAGCCGTCCGGGCCGGGGAAGCGCGGCTCGGCGAGGAGGTGGTCGATCCGGGAGCGCAGTGCCGCGACCTCGCGGCGGGTGACGTGTTCGCCGAGGACGTCGGCGAACTCACCGGCCAGCCGGGCGCGCAGCTCCTTGAGGACGGCCGTGTGCTCCTCGCCGAGCTCGTCCCCGACCCAGCCCCACAGGACGGTGCGCAGCTTCGGCTCGGTGTGCAGGGTCAGGCCGTGGTCCACGCCGTAGACGTCGCCGTCCCCGGCGAGGATCACGTGCCCGCCCTTGCGATCGGCGTTGTTGACGACGACATCGAACAGCGCCATGTCGCGCAGCTGCGGGTGGTCGGCGTGGACCAGCACCACCGGGTCCCCCGCGCCGTCCCGGGCACGGAGCACCGGCAGCCAGCCGCCGGGGATCTCATGCGGCTCGCACAGCTCGACCAGCGACTCGGTGGCGAGCTGGACGGTCTCCTCGGTGATGTCGCCGTCCAGCTCGTCGCCCGCGTCGTCGGCGGGCGGCTCGGACAGGGCGCTCTCGTCCCCCGAGGAGACCCAGGCCTGCACCATGCCGGTCCCGAACGGGGCCTGGTCGCGCAGCACCGTGGGCGGGACGACGTCGAGCCCGGAGATCTGGGAGACGAGGAAGGCACCGACCTCGCGCCCGGCGAGGGTGCCGTCCGGGAAGTCCCACAGCGGGCGCTCCCCGCGCACCGGCTTGTACACGCAGCGCAGCTCGACGCCGTCGAGGGAGACGGTGCCGAACAGGGTGGCGTTGGAGGCGTCGACCATCCGGCCGGTGATGTCCATGCGGCCGGTGCGCAGGACCTCGAACACGGCGGGGTCGCGCAGGTCGAGCGTCACTCCGTCCCGGCCACGGGGTTGCGGTCGTGGTAGCCGTTGAGGCGCACGCAGACGTGGCCCTCGGGGTCGAGCGGCTCGGCGCAGAGCGGGCACGGGGCACGGCCCGCGTCGACGACCTTCTCGGCGCGCTCGGCGAAGGCCTTGGCCGCCGTCGGGGACAGGAACACGCGCAGCGCGTCCGGGCCCTCCTCGGTGTCGTCGAGGACGACCGACTCGTCGATCTCCTCCTCGGTGACCGCGAGCAGCTCGACGACGATCGAGCTCGAGTCGGCGTCCCAGCCCAGGCCCATGGTCCCGACCCGGAACTCCTCCTCCAGCGGGACCGCGAGCGGGTCGCTGTCCGAGGACCCCGTGGCCACGGTCGCGCCGAGCAGGTTGTCCTCGCCGAAGCGCTTCGACACCTCGCCCAGCAGCGCCGTGATGCGTTCGGCCAGCACCGAGACCTGCTGTTTCTCCAGCAGCACACTGATCGTGCGGCTGCTCTCGATCGCCTGCAGGTAGAAGGCGCGATCGCCGGGCTCGCCGACGGTCCCGGCCACGAAGCGGTCGGGTCGGCGGAAGACGTGGATGACGCGTGCCATGACCCTTCCCAGGGTAGGCGTATCCGGCTGCGGGGGCATCCCCGCGGTCACCTGTGGGTGCGTCCACCAGGGACGATGCGAGGTGGATCACCCCGCCTCACGCGTTCGTGGAACCCCCGACCACGGCGTCGGAGGCGTTCACCGGCTGTTCCTCGCCCTCGGCGGGCTTCGGCTTGGGGACCAGGCTCGCGACGTCGCCGGACTGCTCGTTCATCCGCGCGACGAACGGCCGCAGCTCGGTGTAGGTGACGACGCTCACCGAGCAGGTGTCGACGACGATCCGCTGGAAGTTGTCGAGGTGGCTGGCCAGCGCGTCGGCGAGGATCGCCTTGATCACGTCCCCGTGGCTGCAGGCCAGGACGATCGCGTCCTCGCCGTGCTCGGCCCGGACCCGGGCGACGTGGCGACGCACCGCCGCGACCGAGCGGGCCTGCATCCCGGCCAGGGACTCGCCGTCCGGGAAGGTCGCGGCCGACGGGTGCGCCTGGACGACCTTCCACAGGTCCTCCTTGAGCAGGTCGGTGATCTTCCGCCCGGTCCACGCGCCGTAGTCGACCTCGGCCAGGTCGTCCTCGACGACCGGCTCCAGCCCGCGGGCCGCCGCGAGCGGCGCGACGGTCTGGCGGCACCGCTCCAGCGGGGAGGTCACGACCGAGGCGATCGGCAGGGCCGCGAGCCGGTCGACGACGGCCGCCGCCTGCTCCCGGCCGCGGTCGTCGAGCTCCACACCCGGGGTACGCCCGGCCAGCACGCCCGCGGTGTTCGCGGTGGACCGGCCGTGCCGCAGCAGGATCAAGGTCGTCACGCCGACCGAGGCTACGGGAGTGACGGCGGTCAGTACGCGCTGACCGCGCCGAGCGACAGGGCGGCGAGCAGGGCGACACCGAGCGCGATCCGGTAGGCGACGAACACGTAGACGGTGTTGTTCTGCACGAACCGGAGCAGCCAGGCGATCACCGCGTAGCCGACGACGAACGCGACCACCACCGCCACGAGCATCTGCGCCCCGGACGGGCCGTCGCCGGCGAACACGTCGGGCAGCGTGAACAGGCCGGCCCCGAACACCGACGGGATCGCCAGCAGGAACGAGTACCGCACGATCGCGGGCCGGGTCAGCCCCAGGAACAGGCCGGCGGTGATCGTGCCACCGGACCGCGAGACGCCCGGGATCAGCGCCATGGCCTGGGCGAAGCCGAGCAGGATGCCGTCCTTGACGGTGATCCGTTCGACCGGCTTGACCTGCTTGCCGAAGCGCTCGGCCAGGCCGAGCAGGACACCGAACACGATCAGCGTGGTCGCGACCAGCCAGAGGTTCCGGGCGACGCCCTCGATCTGGTCCTTGAACAGCACCCCGAGCACCGCGATCGGGACCGACCCGATGATGACCAGCCAGGCCAGCCGGTAGTCGTCGGTGGCGCGGACCTCGGCGTCGCGGAACCCGCGCACCCAGGTGAGGAACAGGTGCCAGATGTCCTTGGCGAAGTAGACGATCACCGCGGCCTCGGTGCCGAGCTGGGAGACGGCGGTGAACGCCGCCCCCGGGTCCCGGCCGAAACCGACCGCCGAGACGATCCGCAGGTGCGCCGAGGAGGACACCGGGAGGAACTCGGTGAGCCCCTGGACGATCCCGAGGACGACGACCTCGAGCCAGCTCACGACCGACTCCCGTCGCGGCCGCGGGCCGGGGCGCCCCGGTCCGGCGTCGTCCGGTCCTGGCGGCTCGGCTCCTGGATGATCACGGGCCGTCACCGTACTCGCCGAGACGGGGGTCACTCTGCGCGCCCTCACCGGTCCCGCGGGCCCGCGCGCCTAGGCTCGGCGACCGTGCAACGCAGACCGGTGGGCAGCAGCGGCCTCGAGGTGTCGCGGGTCGGCCTGGGCACCATGACCTGGGGCGAGGACACCTCCCCCGCCGATGCCGCGGACCAGCTGCGCGCGTTCGTCGACGTCGGCGGGACCCTCGTCGAGACCGCCGAGGACTACGGCGGCGGCGCCGCCCAGCAGGTGCTCGGCGGGCTGCTGCGGGGCACCGTGCGTCGCGACGACGTCGTCCTCGCCGGACGCGGCACGGCCGCCCCCGACGCGGGTGAACGGGCCTCGCGGACCGCGCTGCTGCGCTCACTGGACCGCACGCTGCGCCGGCTGGGCACCGGGCACCTGGACCTGTGGCAGTTCCCCGGCTGGGACCCCCGGGTGCCGCTGGACGAGACGCTGTCCGCGGTGCAGGTCGCCGTCTACTCCGGACGGGTGCGCTACGCCGGGCTGGTCGCCCCGGCCGGCTGGCAGCTGGCGACCGTCGCGGGTGGCGCCACCGCCGGGCCCGACCCGGCCGTCTGCCGTCCGGTGTCGGCGCAGGTGGAGTACTCGCTGCTCGCCCGGGAGCCGGAGGCCGAGCTCCTGCCCGCCGCCCGGTACCACGGCCTCGGGCTGCTGGCCTGGGCCCCGCTGGGCCGGGGGGTGCTCACGGGCAAGTACACCGACGGCACCCCGGCGGACTCGCGGGGCGCGAGCGCGCTGCTGGCCTCGTACGTGGAGGCGCGCCGCACCGAGCACTCGGCACGGATCGTCCAGTCGGTCCTCACCGCCGCCGACGGGCTCGGCACCTCACCGCTGTCGGTGGCGCTGACCTGGGTGCGGGACCGCCCGGGGGTGGCCTCGGCCGTCGTCGGGGCGCGGGACGCGGCCCAGCTGCGGGCCTCGCTCGCAGCCGAGGACCTCGTGCTGCCCGCCGAGATCCGCACCGCGCTCGACGACGTGAGCGACCCCGTCTGAGCCTCCCCCGCCGGCCCGGGTGCCCTTTACAGTGGGAATGCCCGACGCGACACCCACCGTTCACCCGGTGGGCACCGACGAGCACGGCACGACCGGGAGGCACGCATGACCGAGGGCGCTGGGAACGGGTCGGAGGACTCCGCCGCCGGGAATCGGGTGGCCGGGACTCGGGACGGCGACGGCTGGACCGACGACCGGTACGAGTACCGCCCGGTCCGCATCGAGGGGGACGTCTCCCGGCTGACGGCGTCGGTGCGGCTGGCGATCCAGGCCGAGTTCTCCGGCTGGGAGCTGTCCCGGCTGCGCCTCTACCCCGGCGGCGTGCGCAAGATCGTGCTGCGACGACGGCTCGGCGCCCAGCAGGGCCTGCTGCCCGAGCCCACCTTCTGACGGTCCCCGCCCGTCAGCCGCCGTAGGGCACCGTGATGAGCTCCAGGCGGTGCCCGGACGGGTCGTCGAAGTACACGCCCCGGCCGCCGTCGTGGGTGTTGATCTCGCCGGGACGGCTCCCGCCGGGGTCTGCCCAGTACTGCCGGCCGCGGGCGGTGATCCGGGCGAACGCGGCGTCGAACTCGTCGTCGGAGACCAGGAACGCGTAGTGCTGCGGGACGATCGTCGCCGGGTCGGCGTCCATGAAGTCCAGGTCGACGCCGTTGGCGACACGCACGACCCGGAACGGCCCGAACGACGTCGGCTCGGGCAGTCCCAGGATCTCGGCGAGGTACGCCGCCCCGGCGCGCTTGTCACGGGAGTGGACGATGGTGTGGTTCAGCTCGGCCATGCGCCCAGGATGTGACCTGCACCGCGGTTCAGGTCAAGACCCCTCTCAGGCGTCCTGCCAGCCGACGTCCGGCGGCGTGCCCGCCCCGCGCGGGCTGGGCACCCCCCGGAAGCCGTAGGGCGCGGGCTCGCGGCCGGGCTGCACGTACCAGCACTCCCCCGGCTCGCCCCGCTCCAGGATCTGCTCGACGGCCGCGGCGACGTCGTCGGCCCCCAGCAGCGGGAAGTCGCCGAACTGGGCGCGGACGTTGCCGATCAGCGGGGTGTCGGCGAACCCGGGACACACGGCGGTGACCCGGATGCCCTCCCCCGCCAGCGCCGGGCCCGCGGCCCGGACGTAGCCGACGACGGCGTGCTTGGTCGCGGTGTAGAGCGCGTCGCCGGGCAGGCCGATCAGCCCGGCCAGCGACGCGGTCGCCACCACGTGCCCGCCCCCGGCGCGGCGCAGCGCCGGGACGGCGGCGTTGAGCCCGAACACCACGTGGTCGAGGTTCACGCCGAGGATGCGCCGGTAGCCGTCCAGGTCGAGGTCGGTGACGCCGGACTGGCCCGCCGTGATGCCGGCGTTGAGCAGCACGATGTCGAGCCGCCCGAAACGCTCCTCGGCCGCGGCCACCGCGGCGGCCATCGCCGCGGGGTCGGTGACGTCGGCCGCGTGGGCGAGCCCACCGGCCCTCTCCGCGACGGCCGCGGCGCCGTCGGCGTCCCGGTCGACGACCACGACCTGCGCACCTGCCGCCACCAGCCGGTCGACCGCGGCCGCGCCGATGCCCGACGCGCCTCCGGTGACCAGGGCGACCTTGCCCGAGAGATCCATGCCGCCACCCTGCCACCCGGCGGCCGGTGCCGTCACGGAGCGGGGTGCCGGGCCCGGCCGGGCCCGGCGTCCCCGTCACACCGTGCGCAGGAAGCGGTCGAGCACCCGGGTGCCGAACCTCAGCGCGTCCACCGGCACCCGCTCGTCGATGCCGTGGAACAGCGACGCGAAGTCCAGCTCCGGGGGGAGCCGCAGCGGCGCGAAGCCGTAGCACTTCATGCCCAGCGTCGAGAACGCCTTCGCGTCGGTCCCCCCGGACAGCATGTACGGGACGATCTCGGCGGTCGGGTCCTCGGTGCGCAGCGCGGCCTGCATCGCGTCGGTCAGTGCACCCTCGAACGGCGTCTCGACGGCGGGCAGGTCGGTGACCCACTCGCGCTCGACGTCCGGGCCGAGCAGCTCGTCGACCTCGCGCAGGAACGCCTCCTCGCGGCCCGGCAGCACCCGGCAGTCGACGACCGCCTCGGCCGTCGACGGGATGACGTTGGCCTTGTACCCGGCGTCGAGCATCGTCGGGTTCGCGGTGTCCCGGACCGTCGCGCCGATGATCCGCGAGATCGGGCCGAGCTTGGCCAGTGCGCCCTCGAGGTCGTCCTCCGGGTACTCGACGCCGGTCAGCTCGGTCATCCGGTCCAGGAACGCCTGCACCGTGTCGGTGATCGTGAGCGGGAACGTGTGGTTCCCGAGCCGGGCGACGGCCTCGGCCAGGATGGTGACGGCGTTGTCGTCGTGCAGGAACGAGCCGTGGCCGGGCTTGCCCCTGGCCCGCAGCCGCATCCAGGCGATGCCCTTCTCCGCGGCCTCGATCAGGTAGGCCCGCTGGTCCTCACCGAGGGTCAGCGAGAACCCGCCGACCTCTCCGACGGCCTCGGTGCACCCCTCGAAGAGATCGGGCCGGTGCTCGACCAGCCACTGCGCGCCCCACTTCCCGCCGGCCTCCTCGTCGGCGACGAAGGCCCACACGATGTCCCGCGGCGGGACGACGCCCTCACGCTTGAAGCGGCGGGCGACCGCCAGCATCATCGCGTCCATGTCCTTCATGTCGACGGCGCCGCGGCCCCAGACGTAGCCGTCCTGCACGGCCCCGGAGAACGGGTGCACCGACCACTCGCTCGCGTCCGCGGGGACGACGTCGAGGTGGCCGTGCATCAGCAGTGCACCGCGGGAGCGGTCGGCGCCCTCGAGCCGGGCGATCACGTTCATCCGCCCGGGCATACCGGACTCGACCAGCTCGACGTCGTAGCCGACCTCGCGCAGCTTGTCCGCGACGTAGTCGGCCGCCTCGGCCTCACCGACGAGGGTCTCCGGGTCGGCGGTGTTGGTCGTGTCGATCCGGATCAGCTCCGAACACAGCTGCACGACCTCGTCCTCGGCGCTGGTCGGGTCGTCGTTCGCTGAAGCGGTCATGGGCGTCGTTCTACCACCGGCGACGCGTGCCGACCCCGCCGCGACCCGGCCGCGGGCCTCGGCTATGCTTCCTCACGACGCGATCGAGAGATCGCGACGTCCGAGTGGCGGAATGGCAGACGCGCTAGCTTGAGGTGCTAGTCCCCGTATAAGGGGGTGGGGGTTCAAGTCCCCCCTCGGACACACATCCTCCGAAACCGGTCACGGTCCTCCGTGGCCGGTTTCGTGCGTTCCGGGCCCGTCGCCCACGTGTGAGGGAACGTCCCCGTGAACACCCGGGACGGGCACGGCCCCACAGCCGGGTCAGCGCGGATCACGGACCCGGGTGCCGACGGCCAGCACCGCCCCCACCGCCGCGGCCCCGGCGAGCACCGCGAACAGCTGCGGGTAGCCCCCGAGCGGCCCGGCCAGCGCCGCGCCGGCCCACGGCGAGACCGCGACCGCCACCGTCGCGGGTGCCGCCAGCAGCCCGCCGAGCCGCCCGTAGAACCGCGACGGCCACCGGTCCGACACCGCTGTGGCCTGCAGCAGCGTCGTGATCCCGCGGGCCGCGCCGGTCAGCACCGCCGCGCCGACCAGCAGCCACGCCGGGCCGGGCAGCAGTCCCAGCAGCGCGGTCGACGCGGCCAGCGCCGCCAGGACGAGCACCGCCCGTGCCGGTGGGGCCAGCCGTCCCACGACGCGGGTGTAGAGGGCCCGCCCGGCGACCTGCCCGACCCCGCCGAGCCCGAGCGCCCAGGCCGCCGTCTGTACGTCGAGTCCCCGCTCGATGAGCAGCGGCACCTGGTTCACCGCGACCGCGAACCCGCAGAACGTGCCGAGGAACACCGCGGCCACGGTCAGCAGGAACGGGCGGCTGCGCACGATCGCGCCCGGGTCGGCGTGCTCGGGCGGGGCGGGGGCCCCCGGCCACGGGCCGCGCAGCCCGAGCAGGTGCGCAGGGACCGTCACGACCAGCAGGACGGCGGCGAGCACCAGGTAGGTGCCGCGCCAGCCGAACCCGCCGAGCAGCGCCGCCGACAGCGGCGCGAACACCGTGCTGGCCAGGCCGCCGGCCAGGGTGAGCCCGGTCAGCGCGCGCACCCGGTCGCTTCCCCACCAGCGGGTCAGCGCCGCGAACGCGGGCGGGTACAGCGTCGCGGACTGCGCGAGCCCCGCGACCAGCCACGCGGCGAGGAACCACGGCCAGGACGGTGCGACGGCGATCCCGACGACGGCGGGCACCCCCAGCAGCGACCCGGCCGTCATCACCCAGCGCGGGCCCCACCGGTCCAACAGCCGTCCGACGACGATCCCGGCCGGCGCGGACACCCCGAGGCCCGCGGAGAACGCGCCGGTCACCGCGCTCACCGACCAGCCGGTGTCCGCCGAGATCGACGGGGCGAGCACCGGGAACGCGTAGTAGAGGACGCCCCAGCTGGTGATCTCGGTGAGGCACAGGACGAGCAGGACCCGGCGGCGGAACCCCGCGCCGGGCGCCGTCCGGACCTCGACCACCGTGCCACCTCGCAACGCCTGCTGCGGCGACCGTATCCCGAGGGTCGCTGGACCGCCCCGGGCCGCGTCGGCGACGATCGGACCGCAGGACCGACGCAGGACGACCCGGAAGGCGGCATCCGACGGTGCGACTCGACCCCACGACGGCGGCCGGCAGCGACTCCCCCATCGGTGCGGCCCTCGCGCTGGCCGGCGAGCGGGACCCGGCACGGAACGCGACGCACCCGTTGCTGGACCTGTCGCAGGCCGCGCCGCCGTACCCGCCGGCACCCGAGGTCGTCGAGCGCGTCGTCGAGGTCGCACGGGACCCCGGCCTGTCCGGCTACGCGCCGGTGCCGGGCATCCCGCCGTTGCGGCAGGCGATCGCCGACGAGCTGGCCCGCGAGCACGGCGGGGACCTCACGCCCGACGACGTCGTGGTCACCGCGGGCTGCAACCAGGCGTTCGCCGTGGTCGCCGATGCGCTCGCCGGCCCGGGTGACGAGGTGATCTCGCCGCTGCCCTACTACTTCAACCACGACATGTGGCTGCGGATGCGCGGCGTGACGCCGGTGTACCTGGAGCCCGACGCCGACCTGGTCCCGCGCGCCGCCGACGCCGAGGCGCTCCTCACCCCGCGCACCCGGGCGATCGTGCTGGTCACGCCGGGGAACCCGAGCGGGGTGACGGTCCCGCCCGAGGAGATCACCGCGTTCGCCGAGCTGGCCCGACGCCACGACATCGCGCTCGTCCTCGACGAGACCTACCGCTCGTTCCGCCCGGACACGACCGAGCCGTCGCACACGCTGTTCGCCGACCCGGCGTGGCGTTCGACCGTGGTCGGTCTGCACTCCTACTCCAAGGACCTGGCGATCCCGGCGTACCGGGTCGGGTCGGTCGTCGCCGGCCCGGAGCTGCGACGCCAGGTGCTCAAGCTGCTCGACTGCATCGCCATCTGCGCACCGCGGACCGGGCAGGAGGCCGCGGTGGCCGGGCTCACCCTCGCCGGGGTGTGGCGGGCCGACCGGGTCGCGGAGATCGCCCGGCGGCGGGAGTGGGTCGGTGCCGCACTCGCCGACCGCCCGGGCGGGTTCGAGATCGCCGCGCTCGGCGGGTTCTTCGCCTGGGTGCGCCACCCGTTCCCGGACCGCCCGACCCTCGACGTCGTCCGGACACTGCTGCTCGACCACGACACCCTGACCATCCCGGGCACCGCGTTCCTGCCCGACGACCGGCAGATGCTGCGGCTGTCGGTGGGGCGGGTGGACGAGGCGGGCGCGGCGCTGCTGGCCGAGCGGCTCACCGAGGCCGGGCGGCGGGCGGGGGTGGTCACCGGCTGACCCCGAGGCCCGGCGACGGAAGAGACCAGGACGTCCCGGTGTTCGCCGACCATGGACACCGGACTGCGCACCGGCACCGCGGCCGGCCGTTGGGTCATCACGGCCTGCGTGCTCGGCTCGGGCATGGCGATGCTCGACAACACCGTCGTCACGATCGCCCTGCCCCGCATCGCCGAGGACCTCGGCGCCGGATTCGCCGGTCTCCAGTGGACGGTCAACGGCTACACCCTGACCCTGGCCGGGCTGATCCTGCTCGGCGGCTCGCTGGGCGACCGGTTCGGCAGGCGGCGGATCTTCGTGACCGGGGCGGTCTGGTTCGCGCTGGCCTCACTGCTGTGCGGGCTGGCGCCGAGCGTCGAGGTGCTCGCCGCGGCCCGGGCCCTGCAGGGGGTGGGCGGGGCGTTGCTGACCCCGGGCAGCCTGGCACTGATCTCGGCGTCGTTCCACGGGGCGGACCGGGCGGCGGCCATCGGGGCCTGGTCCGGGCTCGGCGGGGTCGCGGGGGCGCTGGGCCCGTTCGTCGGCGGGACGCTCGTGGAGTGGTCGTGGCGGGCGGTGTTCCTGATCAACCTGCCGCTCGCGGCGGTCGTCGTCGCGGTGGCGGTGCGGCACGTGCCCGAGTCGCGTGACCCCGACGCCGCGCACCGGCTCGACGTCCCGGGCAGCGTGCTCGCGGTCGCCGGGCTGGCGTTGCTGACCTGGGCCGGGACGGCGGCCGGCGCCGGTGCATCGCCCGGACTGCAGGTGTGGGGCGCGGGCCTCGCCGGAGTGGCGGCACTCGTGGCGTTCGCGCTGGTCGAACGGCGCAGCCGGTCCCCGCTGGTGCCACCGGAGCTGTTCACCGGCACCGGCGACGCCGGGGACGGGCGCCGGTTCACCGGCGCGAACGTCGTGACCGTCGCCGTCTATGCGGCGCTGGGGCTGCTGTTCGTGCTGCTCGCCGTGCAGCTGCAGATCGTGGCCGGGTTCTCCCCGTTGCTGGCGGGGACCGCGACCCTGCCGGTCACCGTGCTCATGCTGCTGCTGTCGGCCCGCGCCGGACGGCTCGCGACGCGCACGGGCCCGGCACCGCTGGTCACCGGCGGGCTGCTGCTGGCCGCGGCCGGGATGCTGCTGGCGTCGCGGATCGGGCCCGGCGCGACCTGGCTCACCGACGTGCTCCCGGCGACGGCGCTGGTCGGGCTGGGGCTGTCCGCGGCCGTCGCGCCGCTGACCACGGCGGTGCTCGACGCGGCGGCGGACCGGCACGCGGGCGTCGCGTCGGGGGTCAACAACGCGATCGCGCGGGCCGCGGGCCTGCTCGCGGTCGCGGCCGTACCCGCGATCGCGGGGATCCGCGGGGACGCCCCCGCAGACCCGGCGTCGTTCGGGCCGGGGTTCACGAGCGCCATGTGGATCGGATCATCACTCCTCGTGATCGGTGCGGTACTTGCCGCCGCACTGTTACGGGGTGGGACCGAGACTCGCATCACACAGGCAACCGCTTAACCGTTCACACACGTATAACTCTGTGACAAGCGTTACTGCAAATGAGTGAGGCGTGAGTGATCAGTGCCGGGGACTCCACACTCATGCCCGGCGTCGCGCACCGCCCCTCACGGACCGTCACGAAGCCGCTGCTCGACGCGCTCGCCCTGGCGATCGAGGAGTTCGCCCTCGCGCCGTCCCGGGACCGGCCGATGGCGGTCGTCGGGCTCGTCCAGCGGTCGGAGTACCTCCGGCCGGCACTCGGCGTCTGGGACCGGCTCGCCGCCGTGTGCGGGGACGGCGCCGTCGTCGCCACCGTCGGCGACGCCCCCGACGGGCTCCCCGACGGCCTCGGGCACGTCCGTCTCACCGGCGGCGAGGACGCGGCCCGCGAGTGGAGCGTCACCGTCCTGACGCCGCGGTCCGGGGCGACCGTCGTCGCCCACGACCTGGAGGCCGTCGACGGGGCGGCGCGCTCGCTGGAGCGGGGCAGGCTGTTCTCCGCCCGCTGGTCGTTCCGGCACGCCGACGCCCACTCCGAGCTGCTGCGGCTGCGTCACCAGCTCGGCGCGCGGCTCGGCTCGCGGCACACCGGCGGCCTCGACGAGGTGCTCTCCCGGGTCGTCCCCATCCCCGGCACGGCCACCGACCACCGTTACGACGCCGCCGCGGACACCCTCGCCCGTGAGCTGTCGCTGGAACGCCGCCGCGCCGACGCCGCGCAGACCCGGCTCGACGAGCTCGAACCCGGCGCCGAGCGCGACCCGCGCAGCGGGCTGCCGACCCGGGCGTTCCTGGACCGCTGGCTCGACGGGTCCGCCCCGGGCACCCTGCCCCTGGGCCTGGTGCTGTTGCGGGTGCACGGGCTGGGGTCGATGACCCGGCGACACGGGTTCCGTGCCGAGACCGCGGTGCTCCGCGGGATCGCCCGGCTGCTCACCGGGCAGGTCGGGTCCGCCGGGCGGCCGGTGCGCGTCGGGCGCGAGGAATTCCTCCTCCTGCTGCCCGGCGCCGACGTCCGGTCCCTGGCCGCGGCCGCCCAGCGGCTCTGCGAGACCGTCGCCGGGCTGGCGGCGGTGTTCCCGTTCGTCCCGACGCCGTCGCACGCGGTGATCACCCGGACCCGGCGCCGCCCACTTCCCCTCGAGGAGATGTGGGCGGCGCTCGACGACGCCGGGACCGGGGTCACGCTGCTGCGCGGCTGACCGCGCGGGCTCAGCCCCGGACGTCGGCCGCGATCAGCTCCGCGGTCCGGCAGGCCAGCGCGACCAGCGCCAGCGTCGGCCCGACCGCGCCGGCCGACGGGAACACCGCGCTGGAGGCGATGTGCACGTTCGGCGTGCCGTGCACCCGGCACTCCGGGTCCACGACGCCGGTGCGCGGCGAGTCCGACATGCGCAGCAGCCCCATCTGGTGGGTGCCGTCGGTCATGTCCATGTCGTACACGTGCTCCACGTCGGACAGGTCGACGTGGGCGAGCCCGGTCCGCTCCAGCTCCTTGCCGATCAGGGACAGCGACGTCACGATCGCCTCCCGGTCAGCGGCGGAGACCCGGTAGTCGACCCGCAGCCGGTGCTGGCCCAGCGCGTCGCGCTCGCGGTCGAGCGTGACCCGGTTCCCCGGGTCGGGGGTCTGCTCGGCGTCGAACCGCAGCCGGCAGTGCGCGGAGTCCAGCGGCATGAACGACGGCACCCGCCGCTCCCCGGTGATCCGCGGCCGGGCCCACCCACGGGCGAAGCGTGCCACCCGCAGCGGGTCGGCGGCGACGTTGCGCACGTGGTGGCCGATGTCGGTGGTGTGGCTGTACTGGGCGTGCGTCCCGGCGGCCTTGAACCCGGTGCGGAGCTTGCCCAGGCCCCAGTAGGTCAGCGCGAACGTCGACAGCAGCGCGTCGCCGTGCTCGGCGTCCTTCGGGTCGGCGAACCACAGCGCTGCCTTCAGGTTGCCCAGCCGGTGGTCGACCTGGACCTGCGGGGACAGCGAGAGCATCCGGCGGGCGTAGACGCCGTCGTCGGTGGGCAGGTAGCCCAGGCCCAGCGTGCGCCCGGCCGTGGTCAGCCGCAGCCGCCCGACCTCGCCCACCGGGTGGGTCATGTAGTGCCGCCCGACCTGGCCGTACTCGTCGCCGATCCCGGCTCCGGTCCCGGTGCCGCCGTAGCCGTCGGAGGCGAGCAGGATCCGGACCGACTCCAGGCCCCCCGCCGCGACGACGAAGTGCCGCGCCCGGATCCGGATGTCGCATCCCGGCCGCGGGACGACGACGGCCTCGGTCGCGGTGCCCGACACCGGGTCGCGCTCCAGACGGGCGACGGTGGCGTGCAGGAACAGCCGGATCCGCCCCGCCTTCGCCATGTTCTCCACGGTCGGTGCGAACGACGTCGGCGGGCTCCAGCGCCACAGGTCGTCCCAGCGCAGGGTGTCGCTGTGGATCCCGGCTGGGGCAGCCGGGAAGCCCGACTCCGGGGCCGAGTACTCGCAGGCGCCGGCGTCGAGGTGCCGCTGGGCGGCCGGGTACCAGGCGCGCAGCTCCTCGTGCCGGATCGGCCACGCGGCACCGGGCATCCACTCGCGGTCGGAGAAGTCGACGTCGTCGAGCGGGGCGCAGCGCCCGCCCCACACCAGGGAGGTGCCGCCGAGGCGTTTCTGCCGGACGGCGTCGACCGGGTCGTGCTTGCCCCGCCCGGTGATGCCCCGGTAGGTGTCGCGGGCGGTGCGGCTCAGACCCGGGCCGCCACCCTCCAGGACGACGACGCGCAGGCCGCGGTCGGCCAGCTCGGTCGCGGCCGCGGCCCCGGCCGGACCGCTGCCGATCACGCAGACCTCGGCCTCGAAGATGGAGCCGGGGAGCGCGCGCCGGGTGTCGATGAGCATGGAGGGCGGTTCCTTCCGAACGTGGTGCGGTACTGCCACCGATGGTGCCCCGGCTCGGCTGTGAGGACGCTGTGGCTGCTCCCAGCCTCCCGTCGCCGGGGGCGTGCCGACCCGCCCGGTACCGTCGTGTCCGGTTCACACGGTTCGCATCCGGAGGAGCACGGTATGGGACTCGCCGCCATGGCGACGACCGCACGGGGGATGGCCGCGACGGTCCGGGTCCTCGGGCGCGGGGAGCTGGGCCGCTTCACCGGCGGCGACCGCTCGGAGGTCGCACGGTTCGAGTCCGAGCTCGCCGGGTTCCTCGGGACCTCGCACGCACTGGCCGTCAACAGCGGCACCAGCGCCCTGGTCGCGGCGCTCGTCGGCGCCGGGGTCGGCCCCGGCGACGAGGTGCTCCTCCCCGCCTATACCTGGGTGTCGACGGCCGCCGCGGCGCTCGCCGTCGGCGCCGTGCCGGTCCTGGTCGAGGTCGACGCCTCGCTCACGATGGACCCGGCCGACCTCAAGGACCGGATCACCCCGCGCAGCCGGGCGGTGCTGCCGGTGCACATGCTCAACCATGTCGCCGACATGGACGCGATCATGGACGTCGCGGCCGCCCACGACCTCGTGGTGATCGAGGACGCCTGCCAGGCCATCGGCGTCACGTACCGGGGGCGCCCGGCCGGGTCGATCGGCCACGCCGGCGCCTTCAGCTTCAATCAGCACAAGAACATCCGCTCCGGCGAGGGCGGTGCCCTGGTCACCCGGGACCCGAAGCTGTTCGAGCGGGCGTCGATGTACCACGACGTCGGCAGCTACGAACGCGCCGGATTCGCCGGGGCCGACGCGGACCTGATCGTCGGGATCAACCTGCGGATGCCCGAGCTGTCCGCGGCGGTGCTGCGTCCGCAGCTGGCCGGCCTGCGTGCGCAGATCGCCCGGCGCGGGCGGCACCGCGACATCATGCTGTCGGCGCTGTCGGACCGGATCGGGCGCGACCTGGAGCCGGTGCCGCACCACGACCCGGCGCACGCCGCCGGGCTGGCGCTGGCCTTCCCGTCGGCCGAGGCGGCGGCGGAGTTCGGTGCCCGCCGCGGCGTGCACCGGCTCATCGACACCGGCCGGCACGTCTACACGAACTGGCGCTCGCTGCGGGCCCGCAACCCGCTGCACCCCGGGTTCGACCCGTACGCGGCCAACGGCACCGAGATCGACCACGGCCCCGGCGCCTGCCCGCGCACCCTGGAGATCCTGGCCCGGACCTGCGTGGTCGACCTCGCCCCCGAGCTGCCGACGCCGGCGTTCCGGCTGCTCGCCTCCCGCACCGCGGGCTGAGCCGCCCGGCGGGCCCGGCCCGGTCTCAGCCGGCCGGGGCCAGCACGGCCTGCACGTGGCCGTCGCGGGCGACGGTGCCGGTGACCGCGACCGGCACGTCGTGGGCGAACCCCGGCCCGCCGGTGACGAAGGTGTGGAACTCGCCGTTCTCCCCGCACGGGTCGACCCCCGGTGGCAGCGCGGCCAGGAACTCGGCGTCGAACACGGCCCCGGCGAGCCGCGCGGGGACCCGGCCCGGGTCGACGGCGACGACGACCGCCCGCAACCCGGCGTCGAGCATCCCGGCGGCCAGCGCACCGGTCGCCGCGCCCCACAGCGGGAACACCCCGGTGACCCCGGTGCCGTCGAGGACCTCCTCGCGGAACGCACGGACGTCGGCCAGCGCCAGGTCGCCGTGCACCAGCCCGGTGACACCGGACGCGGCGGCCGGCGCGAGCGCGGCCCGCAGCCGGGCCCGGTACTCGCCGTCGGGGCACGACGGCGGCAGCTCCACCCGGTGCAGCGGCAGGCCCAGCGCGTCGGCCTGGGCGGCGACGAGCGCGGCCCCCACGCCGTGCACCGCGATCTCCGCGCCACCGGGCCCTGCCGTGACGGTGCTGAGCAGCCCGGTCACCCGCGCTCCGGCCCGCCGCGCGGCGGCCAGCGCCGTCGCCGCGTCCTTGCCCCCGGACCAGCTGACCCACATGTCGGACCCCCTGCGACGGTAGCGTCCGGACAGCACCGATCCGGTCACACACCGTGCTCCCACCGAGCGGACGGTGACCGGGTCGGGCTTCTGCCCCGCACGGCCGACGGCTACCGTGACCAGCGTGCCCGAACGCCACGACGACGCCACCGTGACGGCGTGGGCGTTGGCCGCGGGTGCCGGTGACACAGCCGCGCTCGCGGAGTTCGTGCGGGCGACCCAGGTCGACGTCCACCGCTTCCTCGTCCACCTCGGCCGCGACGACGCCGAGGACCTCACCCAGGAGACGTTCCTGCGGGCCCTGCGGTCGCTGCCCTCGTTCGCGGGCCGCTCCACCGCGCGCACCTGGCTGCTGTCGGTCGCCCGCCGGGTCGCCGTCGACGCGGTGCGCACCGCGGTCCGCCGGCCCCGCGTGCGGGACCTGGGCGAGGACACCCAGGAGGTGCTGGAGCGCGCGGTGCCCCGCACCGGCGCGCAGGAGGCCGTCCTGCTGCGGACGCTGGTCGACGCGCTGCCCGACGACCGTCGTGAGGCGTTCGTCCTGACCCAGGTCCTGGACCTGGGCTACGCCGAGGCCGCGCAGGTCTGCGGCTGCCCGGTCGGCACCATCCGGTCCCGGGTCGCCCGGGCACGCGAGGACCTGCTGCGCGCGCTCGGCGAGGACGGAACCGGGACCGCCGGGGCGGCCGCGCCCGGCGTACGGCGCGCCGCCCGCCCCTGAGACCGCGCCGCACCCGACGCGTCCCACCGGGCCGCCGCCCCGACCACAGCGGCACCCGACCGTCGCGGCGTCCGGGCTCCGCGCCACCCGACCACCGCCGTCCGACGATCACGACGGGAGTGACCGGCGTCGCACCCACCGGACCGGTACGGGCGGGAACCGGACAGGCCCCACCGGCGACCACTTCCGGCGTGCGCCCCCGCACCTCCCCCGCCCCCGAGGAGTACCTGTGATCTCGTCGTTGCCGCTGGCCTGGGCCCTGACGGCGGTGTTCGCCGCCATCGGGTTCTACGCGCTGACCCGCTGGGCCACCGCGGTCTCGGAGCGTCGCTCCGCCGCGCACCGCACCGCGGAGCTCGCGCACCTGCTGATGAGCGCGGCGATGGTCGTCATGACCTGGACCTGGTACGGCAGCGCCGGGCTGTGGACCCAGATCGTCCTGTTCTCCGTGCTGGGTGTGTTCTTCCTGGTCACCGCGTCACGCGGGGTGCCCTGCGGACCCTCGGGGCGGGTCGCGGGTGCGGCGCACGCACTGATGGCCGCGGCGATGGTCTGGATGCTCGCCGCGATGCCGCTGATCATGGCCTCACCGGCGGAGGCCGCGGGCGGCGGCGGTGCCCACGCCCACCACGGCGGCGGTGCCGCCATGGACATGTCCGGGACGGCCCGCGCGGCGGGCCCGGCCGGGTGGGCGATCGCGGTGACCGTGACGCTGTGCGCGGTGCTCCTGGCCGCCGCCGGGTACTGGGGTGCCCGCGCGCTGAGCCACGACCGCGACGCCGGGGACCCGCTGACGCCCGACGACGCGTCCACGACCGGTGCCGCGACCGACCCGGCCGCCTGCGACTGCG